>CAYNIH010000100.1:0-9164 GCA_964397115.1 uncultured Roseivirgaceae bacterium
GTCAGCGCCTCCTGCCAATGTGGATTTTGTACTGAAGCATATCCCGATACGAAATTATTTTGAGGTTGTCCTGGATGAGCGCTCCGTGTCGTTTGGCAAGCCTCATCCTGAAATTTATTTAAAGACGGCTGCCGCCCTGGGGCTTCCGGGTAATCAGTGCGTGGTGATTGAAGATTCGTTATCGGGAGTAGCCTCGGCAAAAGCAGCATGCTGCAAAGTTATTGGAATAACCACTACCCATACTCCCGAAGAATTAAAAGAAACAGACCTTGTAGTAAGCAACTTTACCGGCTTAACCGTTGCCGATGTTTTGCGCTTAGTGCAAGGTCTGTAAGAGCCGTGCCGGTGTAGTGGCCTCAGCCCAATTTTTCGAGTACGTCCATCACTTCGCGTACGGCCTTACGGCTTGACTCGAGCAGCGCCTTCTCTTCGCTGTTCAGGTCGAGTTCAATGATGCGTTCAATTCCGTTTTTACCAAGGATAACCGGCACACCCAGGTAGCAATCCTTAATTCCATACTCGCCCTCAAGTTTTACGCACACCGGAAAAACCCTTCGCTGGTCCCGCACGATGGCTTCAACCATTTGTGCGGCTGCCGAGCCGGGTGCATACCAGGCTGAGGTGCCCATTAGTTTTACCAATTCGCCACCACCCACTTTGGTGCGCTCCAGGATAGCGTTGAGTTTATCGCGGTCAATCAGTTCTGTTACGGGAATACCCGATACGGTGGTGTAGCGTGGCAGGGGCACCATGGTGTCGCCATGGCCTCCCAGCAGCATGGCCTGAATGTCTTTGGGTGAAATGTTCAGCGCTTCGGCAAGGAAGGCGCGGTAACGGGCGGTATCCAAAATACCGGCCATGCCAAAAACCCGGGTGCGCGGCAGTTTGGAGGTGAGGTGCGCCTGGTAAGTCATTACATCAAGCGGGTTGCTCACAACAATAATGATGGCATTGGGCGAATGGCGGATGATATTTTCGGTAACCGATTTCACAATGCCGGCATTGGTGCCAATCAGGTCATCGCGGCTCATGCCCGGTTTGCGGGGCAGGCCGGAGGTAATCACCACCACATCGGATTTTGCTGTTCTGGTGTAGTCGTTGGTTGAGCCGATGGTGCGGGTATCGTACAGGTCAATCGGGGCCTTCTGCCAGATGTCCAGCGATTTTCCCTCGGCAAGTCCTTCTTTAATGTCAACAATAACAACTTCGTTTGCAATTTCGCGGTAGGCCAATACATCGGCACAGGTGGCGCCTACATTGCCGGCACCAACAACGGTAACTTTCATATCGGGTAATGGGTTAAGTTTTGTAAAAGCAAGGTAACAGGTTCATTTAAAAAGCCCGCCAATTTATTAATCGGTAAGGCAAAGAAAAAGGATATTAAACAAAATGTGGGTAAACCGTAAACTGCAATGCCTGTTTGGTAAGGGGAGTTACCTTAAACCGGTTGTCAATGCGGTGCCCCACTACCCAGATAATCCGGCCGGCTGATTCGAGTACGGTAACAAACGGTTTATCTGATCGCGGCACTTTGCTGTCAATAAGAAAGTCGCTTACCTTTTTTCTATGGTCCATACCGAGAGGGTAAAAAAAATCTCCGGTTTTCCAGGTGCGCCAGAGCAAGGGAAATTCAAGATGCTCTTTATCCAGCACGGCAACATCCGGATCGGCAGGCAGTGCTTGTCCGGTGAAGGATTCAATGGTCATGTTCCAGGGGCCGATGGACGCGGAGGCCTGCCCGGCAAAAATTTCAGTAGGTTTCCAGAAATCCTGATGCGGAGTAATAATCAGCGTTGAGCGATCCATAACCAGCCGGTGCGTAGGGCTTAAAAACTGCTTGCCGGGTTGAGAGGAAAGCGCATGCAACACGTCTGCGCAGGTAGCCGGTGTAAAGTGGTAGTTGCGGAGAAGGCACCACAGCATGGCCGGAGTGTGAATTTTCTGGAAGAGTTCTTTTTTGATGATGATATGAGGAGGTTTTTCGCTGAAGAACATTTCCTTTAGTTGATCGATAGCCAGTTGTTTAAGTGCCTGACCCGCAGTAAGTTTTTCGAGGCCTTGCCGGAACGTTTCTTCAAGGGAAGGATTAAGTATTTTGAGTTTGGGAATTACCTGGTGCCGTAAAAAGTTGCGGGGGTACTCCTCGGTCAGGTTGCTGGAGTCTTCGCGCCAGGAAAGTTTTTTTTCCATGGCGTAGGTTTCAATTTCCTTTCGTGAAGCAAACAACAGCGGCCGGATGATGTGGTTATTCTTTACCGGAATTCCCAGCAGGCCACCGGAGGTTCCGCCATGAACCCAATTGAGCAGAACTGTTTCAATGGAGTCGTTCAGGTGGTGGGCGGTTGCCAACAGCGTGTAACGCTCATTCATCAGTAATTCATCAAACCAGGCGTAACGCAGTTCGCGGGCAGCCAGTTGGATGGATAACCGGTTAAGCGAAGCATAAGCTGATGTGTTGAAACGCTTCACAAAAAAAGGAATGCCGTTACGGGCGCAGTGCTCCTTTACAAAAGTTTCATCCTGGTCGGACTCACTTCCACGAAGCTGAAAGTTGCCATGAGCTACCCCCACGGTAAAGCCTGCCGATTGAAAAAGGTCAAGCATGACCATCGAGTCAACTCCTCCGCTTACGGCAAGTAAAATCCGGTCTTCTTTCTTACACAGACCATGTTGGTCAATATGGTTCAGAAATTGCTCAAGCACAGGGCAAAGATACATTGCCGGGTTCGGGTTCCTTCGTTTTTGGTTAATTTTGAGCATCCATGCGTCCATTCATTTTCGGTATTCTGTTGCTCACCTCTGGGCTTGTTGCTGCCCAAAGCAAAGTAACCCTTAAGCAGGCCGACCAGCTAAAAGGAGCTTTAAAAGATGGCGAGCGGTACGACCGGGTGCTGGGCAACGTGATATTTACCCAAAACCGGACAACCATTTACTGCGACTCGGCTCATTTTTTCCGGGCACGCAATACTGTTGAAGTGTTTGGCCGCGTGCGGATTACTGAAGGAGACTCCGTTACGATTACGGCTGCACGGGCCGAGTATGATGGCGACAAGCGCGTTGCCAGGCTGCGAAGAAACGTGGTGTTTACTAAACTGGCTACCGCCACCCTGTTTACTGATTTTCTTGATTTTGACCGGGAGAAGAACGAGGCGTACTACTTCAACAACGGGCGCCTGGTCGACAGCATCAACGTGCTTACCAGCAGTAAGGGTTACTACGATGTAACCTCCAACATGGCTTCGTTTAAGCACAATGTGCATGTGAAAAATCCCGATTATACAATGACTTCCGATAGTTTGCAGTATAATTCGCGCACCAAAATCATTTACTTCCGAACCGAAACCACGGTTATTGATAAGGATAACAACAAAGCTATCTATGAAGGTGGAGATTACGACACCAAAACCCGTCAGTCGGATCTCAAAAAAGGACAGGCTGAAACAAAAGCGTATACCCTTAGCGGATTGAAAATCTCGCTGGACGATTTGCGCAAGTTCTACCGGGTAAAAGGCAACGCGGTGATGACTTCTAAAGAAGAGAACCTAACCATTTATGGCGATGAGGTAGTGTATGACCGTCAGCGAAACAGAGGTAAAGTTTTTGGAAATGCCTGGATGGCAAAAGTAACCGAAGAAGGCGATACCCTTTTTCTCACAGCCGATACACTGGTGTCTATTGATCATCCGGAGCCGGCCAATAAACGGCTGCTGGCTTATCATCATGTAAAAATTTATAAGTCCGATTTACAGGGCATTGCCGATTCGGTTGAATACCGTCAGGCGGATTCGATCCTGATTTTCTACCGAAACCCTGTGTTGTGGACCGAGGGCAACCAGATGGCGGCCGATACGATTACCATGCTGATTGAAAAGAACAACATCAGCAGGATTTTTATGAAGGTTAATGCCTTTGTTATTTCCAGGGACACGTTGAAAAACTTTAACCAGATGAAAGGGCGGAAGATGACTGCCTACTTTAAAGATAAGCAACTGCATCGCGTGGTGATTGACGGCAACGGGGAGAGCATCTTTTTCGCCCTGGAAGATCGAACCAACGTATTTATGGGCATGAACAGGATTATTTGCAGTAACATAACCATCCGGTTTCGCGAGGGTTTTGTGAACAGCATCAGTTTTTATATAAAACCCGAAGCGGAGTTTATTCCGCCACACGAGCTGGTGGAAGAGAAAACCAGGTTGAAAGGGTTTTCGTGGAAGGAAGAAAGCCGGCCGGCAAAGTTTGATGTGGTAAAACGGCCGTTGCGGTAGCCAAAAGGCTATAATTACGATGTATTAACTTCGTTATTCAAGCCAACATTTGTAGGGTTTTCTTAGGCATACCCGATAAAAATTCTTATCTTTTTTGCGAAGTCCTCTCCTTCATGAAAACCTTGTTGCTGTTGGCTTTCTGGCTTTGTGCCGCTACGGGTTTGGTGGCACAGAGTTTTGAAATTGCCGGCCGCCAGGAGAGTTACCACGGTTATATAGGTGAGCTGATTACGGCACCACTATCCATTAAGAACACTTCGCAAAAAGCCATTATCCTGGTAATTCGCAAAAGCCAATCACAACTTGGGGGAACACAGCGGTATTTTATTTGCCCGGAAGGCCGGTGCGAAACAGAACAGGTTAACGATGCCCTGACCCTCCGGCTTGAACCAGGACAAACTATTTCCAATTGGTTGGTGGTGCTTGACGGGGGATTGGCGCCCGGTACCAGTATCGCCCGCTACCGCATAACCAATGTGGCTAACCCGGCCGAAACCGTGGAAGTGGAATACACTTTTATTGTTGAAGAAAAAGCGGGACGCTCAGAGATCTTTTCATCACGTCACATCACCATCCACGATGTGTACCCTAACCCGGTAACAGACTATGCCACCATTAATTACCGGCTCCACACAGAAACTGTTCACGCTAAAATTGTAATACATAATATCCTTGGCAGTCGGCTGGAAGAAATTGACCTGCCCTACCCGGAAACCCAGGTTAAGATTAAAGCCACTGAACTGAGCGGTGGCATTTACTTTTACACCCTTTACCTCGACAACGAAGGGGTGATGACCCGGAAACTTATTGTTAAAAAGTAAGCACCAAAATCCGGTTAGCAGCGTTTCCCTGATATTTGGAGGATGTACTATATTTGCAGGCTTATGCGGGCCTTAGCTTATTTTATCGTGGTTTTTCTCATGTTCCTGGGTGCCTCCTGCGGCAAATTCAGGAAGATTGAAAAGAATCCGGACTGGCGGGTTAAGTACGAGGCGAGCCTGGCGTATTACGCCAAAAAAGACTACTACCGTGCTTCGGTGCTGCTCGAGCAAATCATGCCCGTGATCCGGGGCCTTCCCGAAGCCGAAAAGGGCCAGTTTACCCTTGCTTATTGTCAATACTACCAGAAGTTATACCTGCTGGCCAGTGAGCAGTTCCGTACGTTTTATGAAACGTATGGTCGCAGTGCTTTAGCCGAGGAGGGACGCTATATGTACGCGTATTCACTCTTCAAGTCTTCACCCGATTCCAACCTCGATCAGACAGAAAGTGTGCAGGCCATGGCTTCCATGCAGGAGTTTCTCAACCGGTACCCTTCCAGCAAATTCCGTGAACAGGCCTTGGATGTTATTTTCACCATCCAGGCGCGGCTTGAAGAAAAAGGATTTGCCAACGCCCGGCAGTACGTTAAAATGCGCAATTACAAATCGGCCATTGTAGCCCTCGGCAACTTTATCAACAACTTTCCCGACTCCAAGTATGTTGAAGAGGCCCATTTTCTCATCGTTACCTCGCATTATAAACTGGCCGAGCAGAGCATTGCGTCAAAGCAGAAAGAAAGGTACCAGGGTGTGGTTGACGACTACATCGAATTTCTTGACCGCTTTCCCAACAGTAGCTATATAAAGGAAGCAGAAAAATACTACGTTGACAGCCTGGATAAACTCAGTAAACTTAAATCGTAATTAAACAAACTATGGCTATACCATCATCCATCATCACGCGCGACCTGGAAAAACTTTCGGCTCCTACCGGTAACATTTATGAATCGGTAGTGATTATCTCCAACCGGGCCAAGCAAATTGCCGTTAACCTGAAAGAAGAGCTGAACGCGAAACTTGCCGAGTTCGCCACCACGGTGGATAACCTCGAAGAGGTATTTGAAAACCGCGAACAAATTGAAATCTCCCGGTTTTACGAGCGTATGCCCAAGCCCACCTCTACAGCGACCGAAGAGTTCCTGGAAGGCAAGCTGAACTTCAGAATTCGCGGTGCCGAAGAGCAGGCCGAGGGCTGAGTAAGCCATGGTGAAGGGAAAGCGAATATTGCTGGGAGTAACCGGAAGCATTGCCGCTTACAAATCAGCCGTGCTTACGCGGTTGCTGGTAAAAGCCGGTGCCGAAGTGACGGTGATAATGACTCCTTCGGCAAAGGATTTTATTACGCCCCTCACTTTGTCAACGCTCTCTAAAAAACCCGTTCTTTCTGATTTTGTTCAAGATGACAGCGGGCAATGGAACAACCATGTTGAACTGGGCTTGTGGGCCGATGTGCTTTTGATAGCCCCGGCCAGTGCCAACACGATAGCCAAAATGGCGCAGGGCATGTGCGATAACCTGCTGTTGGCGGTTTACCTTTCGGCACGCTGCCCTGTGGTGCTGGCGCCAGCCATGGATTTGGACATGCTTCAGCATCCTTCTACAAAGTCGAACCTGGAGTTGCTCGGTAAATACGGCAATCACATCATCGATCCCGGTTATGGTGAACTGGCCAGCGGGTTAACCGGTACAGGCCGCATGGCCGAACCGGAAGAAATTGTTGACTGGCTCGAAAAGTTTTTTGGTCAAAAAAAAAAGTTAACGGGTAAAACTGCCATCGTTACAGCCGGGCCTACCTACGAGGCCATTGATCCGGTTCGGTTCATCGGCAATCATTCCAGTGGTAAAATGGGGTTTGCTATTGCCGAAACCCTTGCAGAAGAAGGTGCACAGGTGCACCTGGTAACAGGGCCTACCCACCTGCACACGAATCACCCATCCATAAACGTTAAACGGGTAACCTCTGCCGAAGAAATGCACCATGTAGTTACCGGAATCTTTCCCCAGGCCGACCTGGCCGTTTTGGCGGCTGCCGTTGCTGATTATAAACCTAAAATCAGGGCAGATCAGAAAATCAAGAAGAAAGACGATGCGCTTACGCTTGAGCTAACCAAAACACATGATATTGCCGCCTCGCTGGGTGCACAAAAGCACAACGGCCAGTTTATTGTTGGCTTTGCCCTTGAAACCGAAAATGAACAGGCAAATGCCCTGAAGAAACTTGAAGCCAAGAATTTTGATCTGATCATTCTTAATTCTCTTAACGACCCGGGTGCAGGCTTTGGCCACGACACCAATACAATAACCATCATCGACCGGCAGCATCGTGTTAAAACTTTCGATAATAAAAATAAAAAGGCGGTTGCCCGCGATATTGTTGATGCCATAATTGAATGCCTGCATGCATAAGGTTGCAGTACTTTGTTTCTGGCTCTGGGCGCTTACGGCTGGCGCACAGGAACTCAATTGCGTGGTCACGGTAAATGTCGGGCCAAAGGTGCGCACGGTTGACCAGACCGTTTTCCGTGATATGAAGAACGCCTTTCAGCAATTTCTCAACGGCCGCAAATGGACAAACGACACTTACCTTGCCCATGAGAAAATCAACTGCAGCTTGCTGATTAACATTAATGACATGCCCTCCATCGGGGTGTTCAGCGCTTCGGTGCAGGTGCAGGCTGCCCGCCCGGTGTACAACACCAATTACACCAGTTTGATCTTGAATTTTGCCGACCGCGACTGGGATTTTGAATACCTCGAATCGCAACCGCTGGAGTATAACGACAACACCTTTACCAGTAACATCACCTCCATACTTGCCTTTTATGCCTATATGATAATCGGCATTGATAATGACACCTTCAGCGAATTGGGCGGCAACGCAAATTTTCAACGGGCTTTGCAGGTAGTGAACAATGCGCAATCGTCTAACCGAACGGGCTGGCAGCCCACGGGCAGCATCCGGAACAGGTACTGGTTGATTGAGAACTACCTCAATCCGCAATTTACAGATATCCGCAGGGCCATGTACCGTTACCACCGCCTGGCACTCGATACCTTTGAGAAAGACCCCGAACAAAGCAGGGAAATAATTCTGGAATGCCTGAAGAATGTGAAAAAAGCCCGCGATATTAATCCGAATGCTATTATGGTCATATCGTTTTTCGATGCCAAATCGAAAGAGCTGGCCAATATTTTCTCCGATGGCGCACTCCCGATAAGGCGCGAGGCATACGACCTGATTATCGCCATGGACCCCTCCAACCAGTCGGGGTATGAAAAAATAATCAGGTAATCGGTTTGCCGGCAGTTTTTTACGTTACCGTTCGCCTTGCTTGGCATTTTCCTGCTAATTTGTATCGCCATGCTGGTACACCTTACCATAAAGAATTACGCACTCATCCGGCACCTGGAACTTGCTCCATCGGCAAACCTGAACGTCATCACCGGTGAAACCGGAGCGGGTAAATCCATTATGCTTGGGGCAATCGGCCTGCTTACCGGCAACCGGGCCGATACCAAAGTGCTGTGGGATGAAACTGAAAAGTGCATCACCGAAGGAGTGTTTGATATAACGCCTTACCGGCTGCACCGCTTTTTCAAAGAAGAAGAATTGGATTACGATGATCGCACCATTATCCGCAGGGAGATCAGTCCGGGTGGAAAATCGCGGGCATTTATCAACGACACGCCCGTAACCCTGGAAGTGCTGAAAAAACTTGGCGCCCGGTTGATGGATATCCATTCGCAACACGAAACATTGGAATTGGCCCGGCATGCGTTTCAACTTAAGCTGATTGACGCGTTTGCCGGCAACGAGGCATTGTTGCAAGCGTATGAGGAAGCCTGGGCCTGCTATCAAACCAAAAAATCATCCCTGGAGCAACTTGAAGCACAGGCACACCTGCTTCAACAAGAAGCCGATTATGTAAATTTTCAGCTTGACGAACTGGTTAAAGCCGCTTTGGAAGACGGAGAGCAGGAAAGCCTGGAGAGCGAAGCAAAGGTTTTGCAGCATGCCGAAGAAATAAAAGAGCGGTTGCAGGCTGTGATCGAAATCCTATCCCGGTCGGAAACT
>CAYNIH010000101.1:0-9161 GCA_964397115.1 uncultured Roseivirgaceae bacterium
ATTAAAAAATGTTTTTACACCCAGTTCTTTGCGTACCTGCGCAACGCTTTTAATGGCCGGATGAAACAGCGGGGCATGCATGAAGCAGATAGCTGACCGGTCGAGGCTGCACTTTAACTCATCGGCATTGCCCGTAAACGTGTACCCTAAATACTGAAGCACGTTGGAGGAGCCGCAGGGTGAAGAAACTCCGTAGTTACCGTGCTTGGCCACCGGCTGGCCCGCTGCGGCAACCACAAAGGCGGCAATTGTGGATATGTTAAATGTATTTTTTCCATCACCACCGGTACCGCAAACATCCATAACCGGTTGATCGAAGTGTACCGGAACACAAAGTTCCAGCATGGCATCGCGGAAGCCCCTCAGTTCCTCAAGCGTTATGGGGCGCATCATAAATACCGTGAGGAAGGCGGCCATCTGGCTTGGGGTATAGTTACCGGAAGCTAACTCCAACAACACCTGCCGGGCATCGGGTTCATTCAGGCTTTCGTGATGGGTAAGTTCGTCAAGTAGTAGTTTCATATGCGTTGAGTTAACCAGTTTTTAATAATTTCCGGACCGGAAGGGGTCATGATGGACTCCGGGTGAAACTGCAAGCCCCGCACATCATACCGGGTATGCCTCAGGCCCATAATCATGCCGTCTTCGTTCACCGCGGTAATCTCCAGGCATCCCGGCAAACTGCGGGGCTCCACCGCCCAGGAATGGTAATGACATACCTGCAATGGATTTGCGATGTTCCGAAACAAATACTCATCGGTTTTCGTAATCGTGGCCATCGATGTTACTCCATGTAACACCTTGGGTATATTAACCAGCGATGCCCCAAACACTTCGGCAATGGCCTGATGGCCGAGGCAAACTCCCAACATGCTTTTTGTTGGGGCATAGGTGCGGATAATTTCTTTCATCATCCCGGCCTCATCCGGAATACCCGGGCCAGGCGAGAACAGAACTTTGTCGTAGGCATCCACCTGTTCCAACTGAAGTTCATCATTCCGGTACACCTCATACCGGTAACCCAGCGCACGGACAATATGCACCAGGTTATAGGTAAATGAATCGTAGTTATCTAAAATCAAAATCATCATCGGCTTATCGTTTCAGCCATCTGCACCGCTTGGCGCAGTGCAGACAACTTGTTGTTTACTTCCTGCAGTTCTTTTTCCGGATCAGACAACGCCACAATTCCGGCACCGGCCTGATACAGGAGCGTATTGTCCTTACTCATAAAGGTTCTAATCATAATGGCATGATTGTATTCACCGTTAAACCCGATGTACCCAATGGCACCACCGTAAAACCCGCGGTTCACTGGCTCATACCTGTCAATGAGCTTCATCGCCATAGGTTTAGGTGCTCCCGAAAGGGTGCCGGCCGGAAAGGCAGAGGCCGCCAGGTGGAGTCCCTGTGACGGCTCCGGCAACCTGCCGCTTACTTTTGAAACCAGGTGAATAACGTGGGAGTAGTATTGAATCTCTTTAAATACTTCAACGCGCACGTCTTCGGCATGCCGGCTAAGGTCATTCCTTGCCAGGTCAACCAGCATGGTGTGCTCGGCCGTTTCCTTTGCATCAGCCGAAAGGCGCTCGGCCAACGCCTTATCGGTTGCATCATGACCGGTGCGCCTGAAGGTGCCGGCTATCGGGTAAACAGTTGCCTGTTGGTTGCGAATGTGCAGTTGGGCTTCGGGAGATGAACCAAAGAGTTTGAAATTGCCATAGTCGAAATAAAACAGATAAGGCGAAGGGTTTATAGAGCGAAGCGCCCGGTACACATTGAACTCATCGCCCTGAAAATGAGCTGCAAACCGTCTGGAGAGCACCAGCTGAAACACATCACCGCGATGGCAGTGCTGGATGGCCCTGCGGGCACGATCCAAAAATTCAGTATCGGTAAGGTTGGCCGTCTCGCCATTCACCCGTTTAAAGGGAAACACCGGGCTGCGCGACTGATGAATAAGCTTCTCCACCCTGTTAAGCAAACCCACATCGGTAATTCCATTAAGAAAATTTCCGGATAACGTAAGTTGATTATGAAAGTGGTCGATAACAATTACTACCTGGTAAAGGGCATACCACATATCAGGCAACAGCGATTCACGAAGGGTTAAAGGAACGCGGTCAAAAAACCGAACTGCATCATAGGCGGTGTATCCAAACAAACCGGCACCGGGCACTCCGGTTGTGGCGTGAGGATCAATGACAAACGACCTGCAAAATAAATCGAGAGAGCCCAGCACCCCGGAAGCAGACTGTACCGCTTCGGAACGCGAGGTGCCGTCAGGAAATTTCATCACGATGTTATCGTGCTGAACGACAAAGCTTGCCAGCGGGCAGCAGCAAATCATCGAAAGGCTGTTCTCCTGGCCATGGTAATCCGAACTTTCCAGCAGGATGCACCCGGGAAATAGGTCGCGCAGTTTTAAGTATATATTAACCGGTGTGAGCGTATCGGCCAGCATACGTTTATAGAGGGTAGTGAGTGTATAGGTTCGGTTCATTGTGTTCTGAATTGAATGGATAATGTGTACAAAAACAGCGGGGGCCCGCTGTGAACAGCGGGCCCCCGTAAATCATGGCAATACACAACAAGGCTGTTCACATATCAGGTTCTGATACATGCCACCACCATGCTATGTTTACTAATCCTTTCATTCTTTACGATGCTTTCTTTCTTGCTACTTTGCGCGGTTTTGCCACCGGCTCGGCAGATGCTGCTTCTGCGGCAGGTTTTGCCGATGCAGAAGCCCTACGCTTTAACCTGGCCTTTATAGCCTTCCGGTTGCGGGATACACCATACGAACCCTTCCACCGTTTACCTTTCTTCGACTTTTTATCGCCTTTACCCATAATCGTTATTCCTTGCGGCACAAGTATAGCAACTATCCATGAAATACAAAATTCAGGTTCACTTTTTTGTAACTTAATGGCTGCTTGCTTGTTTAATAAGGTATGGCAAAATCAACTCCCGAACTCGCTGAGGTGCTGCGCAAAACAGCAGCGGCATTGTGTTCGAACCCATCCTACCAGTGGGGGCATATGGGCCTTTGCAACTGCGGATTTCTTGCCCAACAGGTAACCCGCCTTACCAAGGAAGAGATCCACTCCCGGGCCATGCAGCGCCATGGCGACTGGAGTGAACAACTGAATGACTATTGCCCAACCAGCGGATTACCCATGGATGACCTCATCTCTGAAATGCTGGCATTCGGTTTTGATGCAGATGACCTCCGGCACCTCGAGCGGCTTTCGGACCCGCTCGTGCTCAGGCAACTCCCATCAACCAGGCGCCACCTGTCGTTCAACGTTAAGAAAGACGTCATTACGTACCTGGAAGCGTGGGCAACCAAAATTGAAGAGGAACTCATGATGAAGATTCGCCTTCCCTTGCCGGAACTGGCGGAAGTTCCAGTTTAAACAGGATGCAGTCTTTTGCCCTGTTGTTTTGGTTAACAAAACGGTAGTACCCAGGAACAACGGCTTCCTGAACTAGGCCGCATTTTTGCAGTACCCGGATGGACGCTTTGTTTTCAACATCAACAAAAGTTTTGATTTCCTTAACCTGTGGCATGCTCTTCAACACAGTTAATATTGCCTTTGCCGCCAGGGTGGCATAACCACGGCTCCACTGCGATGGAGCGATGATGTAACCAAATTGAATCCTCCCTGAATCATGAACAGCTCCTATGCTCCCCACCAGCCTGTTGGAACGAACCTGCCGGATGCCGTAAGAATAATCCCGGCCGGTATTCCATGCCTGAACGGCATAGCGCAGAAAATCGCGCGTATCGGTTAACCGTTGGTGGGTAGGCCACGCCACATACCGGGTAGCTTCATCCTTGCTGGCATAGGTAAAGAAAATTTCTTCGGCATCTTCGTACCTTAGCCGTTTCAAAATCAGGTTATCTGCGGGGATAATTTCGGGCATGGGTAAACGCATAAAACGAAACTAAGGGATCATGTCAAAATACCAGAACATTGTACACCAATATTTTAAGAAGACGGTGGAAGGAACGCTTATCCTGGTAAAGGTAAATCCCGTTCATTACACAGGCACGGAAATTACCCGTTCAGAAGATGGAAAAACCTACATCCGGGAAATGGAATTCGATGAACAGATCTTTGATGACCTGAAAGCCGACCAGTTCGAAGCCTGCAACCCGCTGGAGTTTAATCTCTACCTCTCCGGGCTGGCCTAGGCGCTTCTACCTGAGTATCCTACACCAGAATTAAACTGTTAGCCTAAATCTGTTACCTTTGCCCCCGGCAAGCCGGCACGACCAGCTCCTGCTGAACTCCCCCAGGACCGGAAGGTAGCAAGGGTAGGCGGTTGTAGCGGTGCGATGTTGGTTTGCCATTTTTTATTTGTCCAATCATTATTTTTACAGGCAAACCACTCTACACCAATGAAGTTTTTTATCGATACCGCAAACCTGAACGAAATTAAAGAAGCGCACGACCTGGGCGTACTGGATGGCGTAACTACCAACCCCTCGCTGATGGCCAAAGAAGGCATAAAAGGCGAGGCCAACATCAGGGCCCACTACAAGGCCATCTGCAATATTGTGGATAACAACGTGAGTGCCGAGGTGATTGCCACCGATTACGAAAACATTTTAAAAGAAGGAAGGGAACTGGCGAAGATTGACGACAAAATTGTGGTGAAAGTGCCCATGATTAAAGATGGCGTGAAGGCATTGAAGAAATTTTCATCCGAAGGCATCCGCACCAATTGTACACTGGTTTTTTCGGCCGGTCAGGCCATTCTGGCCGCTAAGGCTGGCGCAAGCTACGTATCCCCCTTCCTTGGCCGGCTCGATGATGTGTCGCAGGACGGCCTTGAACTTATAGCCCAAATACGCCTAATTTATAATAATTACGGTTTTGAAACCGAAATCCTGGCGGCCTCCATTCGCCACGTCATGCACCTGATTAAATGTGCCGAAATCGGTGCAGATGTAGCCACCTGCCCGCTGGCCGTAATAACCGGACTACTGAAACACCCACTTACCGATATCGGCCTTGAAAAATTTTTAGCTGACCACAAAAAAGCTAACGGATAAACTCAGTCATGTTCTCTACCGACCCGGTTATTCGCGTAAAGGATGCGCACATCTTCCAGGAACACAGCACCGTGCTGGCCGGCCTCAATTTTGAGATTGAGAAAGGCGAATTTGTATTCCTGGTGGGCCGCACCGGCTCGGGCAAATCGTCATTGCTTAAAACCCTGTATGCCGACCTGCCCCTTCGACTGGGCGATATCGAGGTGGCCGGCTTTAGCATTCGCGGCATAAAATCCCGGGAAATACCGCTGTTGCGCAGGAAACTGGGAATCATTTTCCAGGATTTTCAGCTCTTCCCTGATCGCACTGTAGCCGATAACCTGCTGTTTGTAATGAAAGCCACCGGCTGGCGTGACAACGCAAAAATAAAGGCACGGCTAAGTGAAGTACTGATGCAGGTTGGCTTAGGCTCAGTAGAAAAGAAAATGCCCCACCAGCTTTCGGGTGGCGAACAGCAGCGCGTGGTCATTGCCCGCGCCATGATCAACGAACCGGTTATCCTCATTGCCGATGAGCCCACCGGCAACCTCGACCCTGAAGTATCGTTCGGTATCCTTAAATTATTCCAGCAAATTAACAAAAGCGGCACAGCCGTGCTCATGGCCACACACGATTACGGGCTGATCAAAAAATTTCCGAGCCGCGTATTAAAATGCGAAAACGGTAAAGTTATTGATTCGGCAAAAGAACCTTTTGAACTGACTACCGACTATTGAGCATGGCATTCAGATGGAAGTCTTCACTTCCTCCCCTGCCGGATGAAGCTTATCCAGCTTTTGTAATTGCTGGTTCAGCAGGTCAACCCGGATAAGCAGGTTCAGTACCAACGCATCATGTACCCGTTTGCTGGGCCGTGTTTTCAATTCTTCCTTCAACACCTGGTACATGGCCTCCAGGTGCTGAAAGTCTTTTGTAAAACCGTTCAGCAAGCCATCCACATCGCTGTTAGCTTCAATCAACTCAAATGTTGCTGTAATCTGGTTGTTGTAAAACGCTTCAACATCCTGAAACTCGCGCAAGCTCACTTGTCCATTTTCGGTATCCCCCATCCGTTGTACTAACAGCCCGACTGTGGTAATCATAAACACTACGGCTGCTGCCCGCCAGAAGAAAACTGAATCAAACAGCCTCCTGTTAGGAAAAAGTGAATTCCGTACTTTTTGCCATACGCGATCAGAAGGCACCTGATCATCGAATTCATGGCGATGGGCGTGAATAAATTTTTCAATGTTGTTTTCCATAGTATTTTGCATTGGGTGTAAGCAATTGTCTTAATTTACGCTTCGCACGGTTTAACTGCGATTTGGATGTGGATTCCGTAACCCCAAGAATTGACGCAATTTCCTGGTGGTCGTAACCTTCCAGTAAATACAGTGATACAACGGAGCGGTACCCATCGGGAAGTTGCATCACGGCAGCGCGAACCCGCTGAAGGGTTAGTTCAGGTATTACGTGTTCTTCATCCATGTCTGGTGCATCAAATTTCTCATCTTCAGGCTGTAGTTCAAGTTTTCGCTTCTTCAGTGCATTGATTGCTTTATTAATCACAATCCGTTTTAACCACGAACCGAAACTCGCCTCTGCGCGGTAATCGGCAAGGTTACGGAACGCACTGATAAATGCTTCCTGCAGCACATCCTCAGCCTCCTCACTACTGCCCGTTATCCGCAAGGCCGTATTAAACATCGCCTTAGCGTAAAGTTTATACAAGTCGAAATACGCACGCTCTTCGCCCTGCTTGCAGCGTTCAATCAGCCCGTGGTGTATCGTATAGGATTCGGAGTCCAAATGCCAGTTTGCGTTAACCAATGACAAGCCTGTTTAAAAAAGGTTGCAGGCTACCCTACTGGTTCAAGGCCGCGTTCTTTTGCCCTTTTAAGCATAAATTCCAGGGCCTCCTGCCGGTCGTTGCGGATGGTGCCCTCCAGAATAGCCTCTTTAATCTCGTCTTTAATCTCCCGGATAATTGGGCCTGGTTTCAGGTTAAACATCCGGATTATCTCATCACCGGTAACGGGAGGCTGAAAGTTTCTGATCCGGTCTTTCTCCTCCACTTCGGCCATTTTCCGCTCTACCAGATCAAAATTTTTGAGAAAGCGCCCTGCCTTAACCATATTTTTTGAGGTGACATCTGCGCGACACAACATCATCAGGGCATGAATATCATCACCGGCTTCAAAGAGCAGCCTGCGGATGGCCGAATCGGTTACCTCTTTCACCAGCGGTATGGGGCGCAGGTGCAGGCGCACCAGTTTTTGAACAAACTTCATCTTGTCGTCCATCGGCAGTTTAAGGCGCCTGAAAATGGCGGGGACCATGCGCGCACCCTTGTCTTCATGGCCATGAAAGGTCCAGCCCTGGGCCGGATCATATCGCTTGGTCTGGGGCTTGGCAATGTCGTGCAGGATGGCCGCCCACCGCAACCATAAGTCGGCTGATACCTTGGCTACATTATCGAGCACCTGCAGGGTATGAAAGAAATTATCCTTGTGGGCATTGTTGCCAACGTATTCCACGCCATAAAGCAAAACCAGCTCAGGAAAAAAACGCTGAAGCAGTCCGCTGTGAAAGAGCAGTTTAAAACCATAAGAAGGCACCGGACTGAGGATAACCTTATTCAGTTCATCGGTAATACGCTCCTGCGATACTATGGAAATCCGATCCGCCATGGTAATAATAGCAGTGTAGGTATCGGGTTCTATATCAAAACCGAACTGGGAAGCGAACCGGATAGCGCGCATCATGCGTAGCGGATCATCGGAAAAGGTTACTTTCGGATCGGCAGGCGTGCGGATAATTTTCTTTTTGATATCCATTATGCCTCCAAACGGATCCACCAGTTCGCCAAACCGGTCATGGTTAAGGATAAAAGCCATGGCGTTGATGGTGAAATCACGCCTGAGCTGGTCATCCTGAAGGGTACCGTCTTCCACGATGGGCTTCCGGGAATCGTTTCGGTACGATTCCTTTCGGGCACCAACAAACTCAAGGTTCAAATCGCCAACCAGAATTTGAGCTGTTCCAAAATTTTTATACACGTGCACGTGTACATCTGGCCCCAGCGCTTTTGCTACCTCGTTTGCCAGTTCAATGCCGCTTCCTACACAAACAAAATCCACATCCTTAGACGGACGCCCCATGATCACATCGCGCACAAAACCACCCACCACATAGGTTTCCAGGCCAAGGTTATCAGCCACCTGGCCTATTTTCCCGAAGACCGGATCGGACAGCGCAGAAGCATAATTTGTGTGACTCATCGCAGAGTCAAAGTTACTCAATTGCGGGAAGCTTACGGGAAGATTAATTCCAAAAACCCTCCTTACTGTTGAAAGTAGGGCAAGGGATGAGGCGGTATTTTTTCTTTACCGAACGTTGCACCGGCTTGGTGGCAAACTCGTATATCAACGAAATTTCATGCGCACCGCCCGAAGTGGTTTGCAGTTCCGAAATAGTAAAGTCATAACTGTACCCAATGGTAAGGTTACGCATGTAAATACCCAATTGAACAATGGCGGCATCCTGCGTTACACTACCGGCAACCGACTTTTCCCACGGTTTTCCACGATACCAGAACCCAACGGAAACCGGGTCAATGTGGTAATTAACTCCGGCATCAAACTGTTTAAAACTGGGTCCTTGCTGGCGGTACATGACCGACCAGGTAAGGTACGATGTGCGGACAACGGACGACTGCGGGCCACCCCCACTAAGATCCATCCGGTAGCCCAAGTGAAAGTTCATTTTCATCGGCAGCCGGCTTACATCGCCCAGCACCGACAAGTTGGGTTCATTCAGGTGAGTAAAGGCGGCACCAAACCACAATGAGCGGGTGTAGAGAAGCGCCCCTGCCCCTACATCAAAATACGACTGGCGGCCTATCTTGTCCTGATCGGGGTCAATGGAATAATACTGCCCGTCCCGCTCAAATTCCAGTCCGTCACCCAGCCTGATTTTGGTGCGATCGATACCATTGGTTCCGTATGCAAAATTCAACCCCGGAGAAAAGACCAGTTTTTCTGTAAGTTTCACTTTATACGAGTATATAAAATTGGCCATGCTGGTCCGCCATCCGGCTGAACCCATTTTATCGGTT
>CAYNIH010000102.1:0-2652 GCA_964397115.1 uncultured Roseivirgaceae bacterium
AATTGTTCAGCATAATTAACCTGCTGGGCTTAACCATTGGCCTAGTGGCCTTTCTGGCTATCGCCCTCTACGTGGCTGATGAATTTTCGTTCGACCGGTTCCATGAAAAGAAAGATAGGATTTACAGGGCTGTTATTACGGCCGAGTTTGACGGACAGAAAAGCAAATGGGGAAATGTACCCAACCAGGTAGCACCCACTGCCGAACAGGAAATACCAGAAGTAGAAAAGGCAGCGCGCTTCTTCCACCATGATTTTGGTGACCTAGCATTTCTTTCCACTGAAGATGAAAAATTTACCGAACAGAGGCTTTTTTATGCGGATCCCGAGCTATTCAGCATCTTCACCTTCAGTTTCATTAAAGGTGACAAGGCCACTGCCTTGACACGGCCTGGAACGGTTGTACTAAGCGAAAGTGCCGCTAAGAAATACTTTGGCGACCATGATCCGATGGGCAAGGTGATTACCGTAAACAATAACCTGCCGCTTGAAGTAACGGGTATATACCACGATTTACCCGGCAACTCCTCACTGCAGGCCAATCTTATTGCTTCTTTCGCATCGCACTGGTTTGGTAAACCGGAAAACCTGAGCTGGGGCAATGCTAGTTTTGAATCGTTTTTTCTCCTTCAAGATGGCACAGACAAACTAACGGTTGACAGGAAAATTGAAGAGATGCTGACCCGGCATCTTGAAAAAGATAATCGGTGGTTCACCATTACCCTTCAGCCATTGCTGGACATCCACCTGAAATCGGGCGACCTCAATGCTTCATTCGACAGAAAAAGTTATGGCGATTTAAGCCAGGTGAAAATCCTTATTGCCCTGTCGGTTATCATACTGCTAATCGCATCAGTAAATTACATGAACATGGCCACTGCCCAGTCGCAACGCAGAAATAAAGAAGTAGGCATTACCAAAACATTAGGCGCAACGGTAAATCAACTTAGCGCTAAATTTTATTTCGAAACCGCATTTTTCGTTATCACATCCACAGTGCTTAGCCTTTGGCTATTCAGCATGCTTTTACCAGCCTATAATATGCTTAGCGGAAAACAAGTAACAATGGATTTTATTTACACAAGCTGGTTCTGGCTCGGCCTGATTATTACCTGTACCACCCTCACTCTTCTGGCAGGCTCTTACCCTGCATGGCACCTCTCATCCTTCTCTGCCAACGCAGCGCTGCAAAAAAAGTCGGGCAGTGGTAGTCAACTGGTTATCCGTAAAGTACTGGTAGTACTTCAATTTAGCATGTCAATGATCTTAATTGTAAGTTCGGTGGTATTCTTCAGGCAGATGGACTACATACGAAATAAAAAGTTGGGTTATGAACCCAAACAGGTAATTGCGGTAATGACTTCCGGCACACGCGATCAGAACATCATTAATTCACTTAAAACAGAGTTTGAGTTGCTACCCGAAATAACCCATGTGGCAAGAAGTCAATCCTACCCGGGCATTGGCACAAGCGGGTACACGCTAAGGCGTAAAATGGATGACCCGGACGGAGCATCGATTCTGACAACACGGGCTTCGCATGAAATACTGGATGTGCTGGGCATACCACTTCTGGCCGGAAGAACGCTACCGCAAACCAAGGACTCTAGCGATACAACGATACAGGTAATCCTGAACAAGAGTGCCGCAGATTACCTCGGCTATTCACCGGAGGAAGCCATTGGCCGACTGGTGTATATTTTTGGTTCAACTCCGGCTGAAGTGGTTGGGGTAACAACCGACTTTCACGTGACCTCTATGCACCAGAAAATCGGACCGTACTGCTTCACGAATAACAGAGACAATCGGTACACCTACTTATTAGTTAAAGTGAACAGCACAAACTTATTTGAAACTGTTCATCAGCTCGAAAACACGTACAAAAAACTGGTGTCCGCTGCATTTGAATACACCTTTATTGACGAACGAATGGCTGAATTGTATAACTCGGAGCAGAAACTTGCTAATGTAGTGTTGGTGGCTGCGTCCATCGCCATTTTCCTCGCGTGTTTAGGGTTGTATGCCCTTGCGGCCTTCACCACCGAACAACGCACAAAAGAAATCGGCATTCGAAAAGTAATGGGCGCTTCTGTGCCGCAACTCGTATCCTTACTATCAAAAGATTTGCTGTGGCTGGTTGGGATAGCTGTTATCCTTGGAATTCCTGCTGGCTACTATTTAATGCACCTATGGCTTGAAGGGTTCGCCTATAAAACTACTTTAAACATAACGGTTTTTGCATGGGCTGCAATAATCAGTTTACTGATTGCCTGGCTCACGGTAGGTTACGAATCTATAAAAGCAGCCCGTGCTAATCCGGTAAGTTCATTACGTAACGAATAAATGCCGTAAATCAAATTACTTATGCTTTCTAACTACCTCAAAATTGCCCTGCGCAACCTTAAGCGAAACATTACCTATTCAGCCATAAATGTATTCGGATTATCCATTGGCATTGCCTGCAGCATCCTCATCATGCTGTGGATAGCCGATGAATACCGATACGACCGGTTTCATGAAAAAGGCGACCGGCTCTACAAAGTAATGATGAACCAAACCTTCTCCGGTCAGCGTGGAGCGCAGACTGCACTTCCTTATCCATTAAAAGAAGCGCTACCCCAACACGCTGCAAAAATAAAGCATACGGTAATTA
>CAYNIH010000102.1:2662-9082 GCA_964397115.1 uncultured Roseivirgaceae bacterium
ATTACCAATTGGGGCGAAGGCTCTCTTCTCACCGTTGGTGAAACCAAGATAACGAAAGTAGGCCTTGCCGTAAGCGAGGATTTTTTAAAGATGTTTACCTTTCCATTGATACAGGGGGATGTGAACACCGCATTGAATGAACAGCATTCCATTGTGTTAACCGAGAGCCTGGCGAAATCGCTTTTTGGCGATGAAGACCCGCTGAACAAACTGGTGAAGATTGACAACAACCACGAGTTAAAAGTAACTGGAGTGCTGCGCGACCTGCCCGATCAAACCACATTTTCAAATTACCATTACCTGATCCCTTTCTCGTACTACGAATCCATACAGGAGTGGGTACGCAACTCGCGCAACCAGTGGGAAAATAATTCTTTTCAGATGTATGTGGAACTGCAGCCCGGAAGTACCCAGCAAGAAGTGACAGCCTCCATCAGGGACATTGTAAAGAAATATGCACGGGATACCTTACCCAACCAGGAAGTTTTTCTCCATCCCATTACCGACCTGCGGCTTTATTCGAGATTTGAAAACGGAAAGGCAACCGGTGGCATGTTTGATTATGTACGGTTATTCGGTGCCATCGCCATGTTTGTATTGTTATTGGCCTGCATTAATTTTATGAACCTGGCAACCGCCCGCTCCGAGAAAAGAGCGCGCGAGGTGGGAATCCGAAAAAGCATCGGCTCACGTAAAAAAGAACTGGTTTTTCAGTTTCTAGGCGAGTCAATACTTATCACGGCCTTCGCCTTTTTTGTTGGCGTTGTACTGGTAGAACTTGCCCTGCCCCTATACAATACGCTGGTCGACAAAAAACTCTTTATCGACTATGGTAATCCCTACCTGTGGGTAGCTGCGCTTTTATTAATTCTGATCACCGGCACACTTGCCGGAAGCTACCCCGCTTTCTACTTATCTTCATTTCAGCCGGTAAAGGTGCTGAAAGGAAAAATCCAATCCGGAAGACATGCCGGATTACCGCGCAAAATTCTGGTAACCCTTCAGTTCGGTTTCTCCATTTTTCTAATCATTGGTACCATCGTTATTTACCAACAGATTATGCACGTGAAAAAACGCGAGATTGGTTACGACCGGGAAAACCTGATGATGGTTTGGACAAACAACGAGTTAGAAAGCAATTACCAAACGATTAAAAACGAATTACTCGCAACCGGTACTGTAAAACATGTTACCAAATCAAACAGCCCGGTCACTTCTATTTTCTCCAATAATATTGTTGAGTGGCCCGGCATGGTGCCGGGAACCCGGGTAGTATTTACCACCATTGCCACCGAATACGACTATGTAAAAACCATGGGCATGAAACTTATTGCCGGGCGCGATTTTTCACCGGAGTTCAATGACTCAACTAACGTAATCGTTAACCAGGCCGCAGTTGATGTAATGGTACTTGACGATCCGATTGGAGCAACCCTTGATATGTGGGGACGAAAATGGACTATTGTTGGCGTAACAGAAAACACGATCATGAACTCACCCTACGAACCCGTTGCCCCCATGGTTGTTGTTTTCATGCCAGACTGGACCAGCACCATTACCCTCAGGCTTGAAAAAACCAAAGACTTGTCGGCTTCCATCAGCAAAGTGGAAGAGGTGTTCAAACGGTTAAATCCTTCCTACCCGTTTGCTTACCGCTTTGCCGATGTTGAGTTTGACAAGAAATTCGCTTCTATTAACCTGGTAAGTAACCTGGCAAAAACATTTGCCGCCCTGGCACTAACCATTACCGCACTTGGGCTATTCGGCTTGGCGGCTTTCACTGCCGAACAGCGTTCGAAGGAGGTAAGTATCAGAAAAGTATTGGGTGCCACCGTTACCGGCTTGCTGTTGTTGATTTCAAAAGATTTTACCCGGCTGGTGCTGATTGCCTTTGCTTTCTTTGCTCCTGTAGCGTGGTGGTTCCTTTCCGGATTTTTGGAACAGTACCCCTACCGTATTGTTATTGCCTGGTGGGTATTTCCATTGGCCGGATTAGCGGTTTTGATTATTGCCCTGCTTATTGTTGGCACGCAAGCGCTTCGCGCAGCCACCACCAACCCCGTTGATAACTTAAGGAATGAATAAGCGGTGAAGTGCGCTACCGGTAGCAAATGCGTTTATAAGGGCAGTGCTTGCAGTTTTCGGTTAGCGGAGTTTGATCAAATACAGTTTCCGGGTTGAACAGCTCTTCCAGCAAGGCTTTCAATCCGGCTTCAAATTCGGGCAACAAGGTATGTGCATCAGGAACGGGTTGCCTGTTAAGCGTCAGCCCAAATGCCATGTCCTCATCAAACAGGTTTTTCCCATTAATAAGACCAGGCACCATACGCAAGCCGCTGGTATTTCTGGTTTTAGTATAAAGCCAGGCATAGAGCAGGGTTTGAAAAGCCGCTTTGTTGCGCTTTCTGTCCCGTGCACATAAGGAGGCCACTGAATCAAACTCAAAAGTATCGCGGCCGGTTTTGTAATCCACAATGCGCAGCAGCCCGTCTTTCTGATCAACCCGGTCGATTTTTCCGCCCAGCAGCACACTACCCACCGGGGCATTAATCGGAAAGGTGTATTCCATAATTTGCTCAACACCCTGCAAGGTAAATGGTGCGTACTTTCTATCGTGAGTAAGAATTTTTTCAATAAAACGCTTCACCACCTCGCTCACCAGAATCAATTGCCCTTCGTAAACAACCGGTTTATCCGGATTGAGGTTATAGGTTTTGACCACTTCCCGATCGAGCAGGGTTTGAATCAGGCTCTCTTTTTCCTCCAAGTCGCGCGCTTCAATTACCGGGGAGCCCTTTCGTTCAACCAGTTCTTTGTAAAAAGCCTCCATTACGTTATGTACAAAATTCCCCAGAATACGGGCATCCATATCCTCCTCAATCTGATCCGCTTCTTTAATTCTGGCCACGTACCTGAAATAAAATTTAAGCCGGCACTCGATGTAGGCATTCAATGCTGACGGGGACAGCCCGTTGAACTTTCGGTACTCATTTTGTTCATTCAGCCGCGCCAGTGCTTCCAGTACCCCCTTATCTTTTTTAATACCAATCGGCTTTACCTCCTTTACGCTTACCGGCTGGTGAAGGACATGATGCTGGAATTTCCTTCCACTCTCAAACATGAGTTGCTGAAGGTAGCGGCTCATTTCACCTTGACCCAGAATGTCGGTTTCGGTATTGTAAAAGACGTAAACATTTTCAGCGCGTTGAAGGATACGGCAAAAGAGGTAGGCATACATGGCATCCTGGTGCTGTATCGTGGGCAAGCCATAGGCCCTACGAATATTGTATGGAATATAGGACCCTTTGTTTCCGCCCGAAGGCAGTGAACCCTCATTCAGTGAAAGGATGTACACGTTTTTAAAATCGAGGTTACGTGTTTCGAGCATCCCCATAACCTGAAGGCCTTGCAACGGCTCGCCACTGAACGGAATACGCACCGTGCGCACATACTGGCGAAAAAACCTGAGATAGGATTTCAGGTCAGAGTACTGATCACCCACGACTTCTTCCATTCGGTTAAGGCATTTCACCATTTGTAAAAGGTACTCGTTGTCAAAGGTGTGAAGGTTACCCTGCGAGCCCAATTCATCAAGGCATTTTTTGATATAACGGGTAATCAAGGCGGCATCGGTCCGGTCAAACATTGCGAGGTGCAGGTTGGTTTGGCTGGCCAGGAAACTGGCCGGCACCGACACCCAATTATGCTTAAGTATTTTCTTATGTTTGGTATGCGTTGCTCTAGGATCGGCCGATAGGGTAAAGGGATGATTCAGCAGCGCCAGTACGGGGCGGTAATGAAAGTAATCATCATTGCGGCTTATCTGCAACTCAATCAGCAATTCAACAAAATTAAATACCGGTGTTGCACTGAGGGAAAAGCCCATGGTAACGTTTAACTTATTCACGCTGTCGGAAACACTGTGCAGAACGGGCAACAATAACTTTTCATCAGGCAATACAATCACCGCCTCTTCAGGGCGTGCACCCCGTTTCAGGTTTTCTTCAAGCACCTGCCCCATTGCCTTTGCCTGCCCCACCGGCTGGGCCGCACCATAGAGGTGAATGTTTTTCTCGTTGCGGAAGTTGGCCGGCACCTGCTGATCAAAGGTTTTACCTAATGCCGATCGCTGGTATTCCCGAAAGAACGCTCCGGCCTCCTGCACGGCATTGTTCAGGTAATACTCGTCCACGTCCCAAAACACCCGTGCACCGCCTTTTACGGCATGCGTAATGATAATCTCCTCAGCCCGGGTTAGTGCATTGAAGCCGATGAAAACTTCATTTCCGTTTCGTAGAACCTCCCCGTTTAAAATTTTTTCGGCCACTTCGCGGTGCACCATTCCTTCATAAGCAAGATTTTCTTTCAGCAAGTGGGAGCGGAAGTTGCCGTACACATCCGCCAGGTGCTTCCATACATTCAGAAATTTCTTTCGGCTTTCACCTTTATGGTCATCAAAGTTTCCCCAAAAGGAAAGCAGGAATTTTTTCTGCTCATCGGTAAGAAAGTCAAAACTGGAATCCAGCTCTTTCTGCCGGCTCAGGTCGCGAAAGAGCATTCGGGCATCAACCAGGTGTTTGTCAATCTCCTCAAAATCGCGTAGCAACATTTCGCCCCAGAAATAAAAGCGATCAAATGGTTCACTGGTTCTGGTTATTTCTGAATACGATTTGTACAGCCGGTAAACCAATTCCAGGTTATCGGTTTCCTTCAAGGTTGAATAACTTCTAATATGATTCTCAATCGTTATCATGGCGGGCGCAAATGCCGGTTTGCTCAGTAACGTGCCGAGGTGTTTTCTGAAGAAAAGAATGGCCCTTTGGTTAGGAAACACAAGGGTTAACTCGTTTAGACCAGGCTGGCCGGAGACAATTTTTTGAGCGATTTCGTATAGGAAGGGAGTCATTAATTATACCTTTCTGTGGCTATAAGCCTAACTTCAATTGATTGTCATTTTTGTTCCTTACGGATTTTCCGGTTTTCACCTGCACCACTTCACCTGTACGCACATACAACACGTAACCTTCGACATCTGAAAAATTCATGTTTTGTAAAATATCTATGTAGGACTTTACCTGACGCTGATCGGCAGCGGAGGGAGTTCCGGTTTTAAAATCAATAACAATGGCTTTGTTATCCCTTATCAGCAGCCTGTCAAACCGGTATTCTTCTCCTCCCGGTAAGATCACCGGTACCTCCGTGCGAACCTCACATGACTCATCAAACCAGGAGGCAATCAACGGCTCGTTTAATAAAAGTTGTAATTGCATTCTAACCGGACCGGTTTCTGCCGTGGTAAGCCATCCCTCCCTTACTGCACGCTGAAGGGCGGCATCCACATCCTTTGCGGTACGGATGTACGACAAAATATTATGCACGTGAATACCGTAGGAAACTTTTTTCTGAGTGCCTGCATCGAAATAGGATTTACCCGCCTGGCGTATTACCAGTTTATCGCGCCAACGGGCCACAGGATAACCTTTCAATGAAAATTGTTTTATCCCTTCCTTTTGCTGAGCTGCATGTGCTTGCGAAAGTTCCAACGTTCCATTACACCAACGGTTTTCCTCTTTATTCCAATGGGCTACCAACTCGCTGTTGCTCGTCAGGCAGTGTTGAAGCAATGCGCTGACATCCTTGACTACTGTTTCTCCCTCCTTGTTGATAAGGTTTCTAAGGGGACCGAAAATTTTCATTCCCAGTTCGGCACGGGTCAGCGCCACGTACAGGATATTCAGGTTATCAAGAAAAATCTGGGTACGCTCCTGATGGTAGAAGGGCTTAAAAAATGTTTCTTCCAGTTTGCTGCCATACTTAACCGATAAATATCCGGCATAGCTAAACGGAGGAACATCTGCCTTTACCCACAGGTTAGGTTGCTTATATCCGGCATGATCCAACCCCCAGGAACAAAACGGAATGATGACGTACTTAAACTGCAGCCCCTTGGATTTATGAATCGTCAGCACCTCTGCGGCATCAACTGATCCGGAAGTTTTTACAGAAGTCTTGTCAGAATCTTTGTTTTCTTCCCACCATTCGAGAAAGGCCTGCAAATCGTTGCGCTCGCGGGTATAGAAGGTAAGCACGATATCCTGAAAGGCCTGCAGGAAGGCAAGTTCGTTGACCTGGTCGGACAGCCGGAAAATGCGGATGAGCATTTCCGTCATTTCAAAGAGTGGCAGTTTTCGTAACTCGGTTGTGTGGCTTGCGAACTCATCGGGCAGGAAGCTTTCGAACGTAACTTTATCGGCAACGGAAAATACATCGGATAACGCCAGGCCGGATGGATGGATGCGTGTAAACTCAAAGGCCAGTTCGGCACGGGCTACCGCATCAAATGAGTTGTTCAGGTAGCGCATGGCCGCCAGGATAAGGTTTACCGAAGCAGCACCATCGAGGCGAAGCGATTCGTTGGAG
>CAYNIH010000103.1:0-234 GCA_964397115.1 uncultured Roseivirgaceae bacterium
CCTACCACATATACCAGGCTTGCAAAATTCTCTACCAGACCGATGCTGCGCAGCACGCGTTCCACACGCTCGGTCATTTCGTCAACAGTAAAGCCTACTTTCAAACCATTTACTGTATGCCCGTACCTGCTCTCAATAGTTAGCGCAGCACGGTTCTCCATATGCTGAAATGACGTGGCCGTGGCCGGACTTGTAGAAGGACGAAATACATTAAAAAATAATTTTAAATCCGAC
>CAYNIH010000103.1:244-9074 GCA_964397115.1 uncultured Roseivirgaceae bacterium
TAAACCAGCCACCCAGCAGCGAATGCGTGCGCTTCTGAAAATGATAATCCTTCTCATGCTTTCTGCGAACACCTACTTCTTTAATTACATGCGCTGGCGTTACCGGGGCCGGACAAAGTTTTGTATAAAATTTTCCGTGGTCGGGCTTAAAATAAAATTCCACACCAAAAAAACCTGGCGTGCCGAATGTTTCGCATAACGGATTCTCCTTTTCCAGGTATCGCCTCAGCGAACATTCGCGATCATCAATGCAAAACAAGGCCTGAAAACTCTTTGGCGCTGATTTGCTGACCGGCTTACTGTGTCGCAAGGCTGCCAGTACATCATGATAGTAACTCCATTCCAGTGCCTCCTGCCACATAATGGTTACCTCATCAAGTTCTGTTACCGGTACTTCGGCACACAAATCTTCGGGCAGTTGGGCAAGTCCCTGCTCCAGGGGCAACCAGTAAGGACCAAACTGGTAATCAATGGCATCAATCTCCAGCAACAGTTCCAATACAATCAGATCGTGCAAGGTTATTTTGCGTTCATCCAGTAACAAATGGGGATGTTGTTCAATAATAGCCACCATGCCCGACCAGCCCTGATGGGAAAACTGCTGATCAAACAAGTATTGTGCATACAGCGACTCATCAAAGCCAACCAAAATGCGCAGCAATTGCCGGATGCTGCAATGCCCGGTAAGCAACAATTCGCGGGCACGTGATGTGCGGAAAAAACTGGTAAAGCTGGTGCGCTCCAGTTCCCGTATGGATGCCAGAAATCCTTTGTGCCAGACCGGAAAATTCCAGATGGCGATACCCTGATCGAGGTAGCTGCAGAGAATCCGAAACAGCAGCGGATGAACCAGTGAATCCAGGTCAATGCGATGGAGTTTCTTCCAGTTGGCCCGCAACTGCCCTATCCTCGGTAACGGCCTGTGGTATTCGGCCGAAAGCATTTTTTCTTTCCACTCATCAAGCAACGCTTTTCCTTTTCGCTTAACAATGATGCGATTCAGAATATCCTGGCTGATTTCTTTTTGATGATACCTGGAGCGGTATTCGGCAAGGCTCATAGAAACCCTGTAGCCGAAAATAGCCGAAGCATTGAAAATACCTTTCTCAAATTTCAGGTGCTGAAAAGCATGTAACGTATTGTGATGAATAAAATCTTTTAAGGGTGCTTGAGCAGGCAGGTAATGTGCCAGATCGTGCAGGGTTTTATGCTCGTTAAATTTAACGGATTGCCGGGTTGTCATAATCAATAGAGAAAAATGAAAAAAATAAAAGCTGCAAACCCAACCTCACCGGGTCAGGTATATCCGTAGAAATATCCTACAACCGCAGGTTCCGGACCCTGAGATAAACCGGAGTTAGGTCATTCGAACACAACGACCGCGGTTTGCCGGCCAATGCAGCAGAAAGAGGAAATGAAAAACCCAGCGTAAATTCCGCAAAGTGTGCCACCGATCCAACGCCATGTTTCACGCCATCTTTCTGCTCTTTGAGTTCAGGCAAAATGGCCAGAGCAGGGATAGAGGTGCACTCTGCAGCATGCTTAACCTCTGATTTGCATGACCCGATTGTTTGTAACTGCAGCGTTTCTCCCGAAAGAGAGAACACTTCAAAAAGAAAAAGGATAGAAAGAAAAATAGCCGCTATACGGTTCAGCAAACGCATGGCCGCAAAGGTAGAAACATTTTTAATATTCCCTGAAACGAGCTTGCTGTTACCACGCTACGCAGGGTTTCGGGCTGGTTTATTGAAGCCACGCTTTTTGCTGGACTAAAATTTTCATAAACTTGTAACCGGATGCCTGTTAAACACTTCCTGCGTATGCGACTTCGAAAGTCCATAGTATCCATTTTCTTTCTTGTGCCGCTTTTCATTACCTCAGTTTTTGCCGGAATAAGTGAGCCTTTGTTAGATATTGAAAAAAGTCATCACACCATACACCCCGTACCTGCCAGCGAAACGGGCACACACCTTTTATTCGAAGAAATTGCGCTTGAAGAAAAAACAGGTAAGACTTTTTTATTGTCCGTTACTTTATTACCGCATGCTGTTGATGCATATCGTTTTTGTTATAGTATTTCCATTTACAATTTCCGCAGCACACCACGCAGTAAACTTCCTTTGCATATCTTGATCAGGACACTTCGCAATTAACCGGGTTTCTTACCTGAGTTGCAGCATATGCTCCGACATGTGGTGCCGGTATTTCAACCCGATGTTCCTAACTTTTACTTTCCTGTTAATGTATGCAAACTCAAAAAACTGTCTCTATACCTGCTGATGGCGTTAACGGCCTGCGAGAAAACTGGCGAGCCGACCTGCTGTCCGGCTTCATGGTATTTTTACTGGCTCTGCCTTTAAGCCTGGGCATTGCCCGGGCTAGCGAATTTCCACCTGCCATGGGGGTGCTCACCGCCATGATTGGCGGCCTGGTGGTAAGTTTCTTTTCCGGCTCTCACCTTACCATAAAAGGTCCGGCTGCCGGACTAATCACCATCTGTGCAGGGGCCGTAATTGAAATGGGAGGCGGCACCGAAGGCTGGCATGCGGTGCTGGGGGCAGTTATCATAGCCGGCCTTATTCAAATTTTGCTGGGGTGGCTTAAGTTCGGTTCGTTCAGCGACTTCTTTCCACATTCGGCCATACACGGCATGCTGGCAGCCATTGGGCTTACTATTTTCTCAAAGCAAATTCATGTACTGCTCGGCATCGATCCGGCTACACTAAACGGGCTCAGCCCGATTGAACTGTTTCAGCGCATCCCTGATTCCATTGTTCATGAAGACCTGCGTGTAACACTAATTGGCGTGGTGAGTTTACTCATCATTTTTGGATTACCCCTGATCAAATCTAAATTTCTTAAACATATGCCGGCACCCATTTTCGTGTTGCTGGTTACCATTCCCCTGGCATGGATCATGGACTTTAAGCATACCGAGCCCGCTTTCGACATGGTACAGATTGGTAACTTCTGGGGATCCATCGGGTGGAATCCGGATTTCTCGCTGATCGGGTCGTTTGTTTTCTGGAAATATGTAATCATGTTTTTGTTTGTAAACAGCCTGGAGTCGATGCTAACCGTGAAAGCCATCGACAACCTGGACCCATGGAAACGTCTTTCAGATGCGAATAAAGACCTTCGTGCGGTAGGCATTGGAAATACCCTTTCAGGCATACTGGGTGGTTTACCTATGATTTCGGAAGTGGCTCGCAGCTCGGCCAATATTTTCTTCGGAGGGCGCACCCGGTGGGCTAATTTCTTCCACGGGTGCTTCCTGCTGCTGGCCATGTTGCTTTTCATACCGGTTATCGAAATGATACCCAATGCGGCATTGGCTGCATTGCTGATTGCCGTGGGCTACCGGCTGGCTTCGCCTAACGAGTTTTACAAAACCTATAAAATCGGCTCCGAACAACTGGTCATCTTTGTCACCACCATTGTCGTTACCCTGGCCACCGACTTGCTTATCGGAGTGGGCAGCGGCATTTTAATGAAGTTCTTCTTTCATATTGTTAACGGTGCTCCGTTGGGCAGCCTGTTCAAGGCCCGCTATACACTACACGAACAAAACGAAGAGTACCTGGTTAAAATTAAAGAAACAGCCATATTCTCCAATCTGTTAGGTTACCGGAAACTCTTCCGCCAGTTTGCACCCGGCAAAAAGGTAACCTTTGATTTTTCACAGGCTCGCATGGTCGATCACTCATTCATGGAAGCCTTCTATCATTTTCAGGATGAATACCAGCACCGCAACGGACAGGTTATCGCCACAGGCTTTGAAAACTTCAGGGCTTTTTCAAACCATCCGCTGGCGGCAAGAAAATTTGACCCCAACCGCCAGAGCCTCATCGAAATAAAGCTCACACCGCACCAACTTGCCTTGCGCAAATTCAGTGAGCAACACGGTTATGTTTTTATTCCTCAAAAAATTAAAAACACATTAAAATTTAAAAACTTTGTCCTCGCTAAAGGAACACCTGTACAGTTTGAAGAAAACCTTTTGGAAAAATACACCGAGTACGGAAAAATAACCTTTTCCGACATTACCATAACCGAGGCAGGAGGAACGCTTGCGCCTTCTACTTCGCAATTTACCGTGCTGGTCATAACCGAGTCGGATATCACCCTGCCCGATTTCGCCCTTGAGCCGGAAAACCTATGGAGCAAATTTTCAGAACTTACAGATGGGCGGGACATTGACTTTGAAGGGCACCCTGATTTTTCGAAAAAATATTACCTGCGCAGCAACGAAGTGGAGGCAATACGACTGTTCTTCACCGATAAGCGGATAGCCTACCTGGAAAATAACCCCGCCATCCATATGGAATGCCGCAACAACCGTCTGCTGGTATTTTCCCGTCAGGAACTGCTGGAGCCAGATGAACGTATTGCACTTGAAAATTTTGTGTCGGGATTTTTGCAACTTGCAGAAACCAAACATTCAGCCTGACGTAATCATTCTAACACGCATCATGAGGAAATCAACCTGGTTGGTGACAGCCCTGGTTCTGGTAGGGTTTGCCGTTTCTGCACAAAAACAAATCGCCAACCAATATAATGGGTGGTACATGTACTTTGGCAACCACAAACTTACTGACAAAGTGAGCCTTCATACCGAATACCAGTGGCGCAGGGCCGACTGGATAATTGCTTGGCAGCAATCGTTGTTGCGGCTCGGTGTTGACTACAAGCTTGGTGATGCAGCCTTCGTTACTTTAGGTTACGGCAACATCATTACCTGGCCGTATGGCGAACAGCCGGTTGCGGAAAAATTTACGGAGCACCGGTTGTGGCAAACCCTTACCCTTACCCAACAGCAGGGAAGATTTTACTTTAATCACCGCTTCCGGCCTGAACAGCGTTGGCTCGAAGGAAAAGCCATGGGTGAAGAGGGCTGGATATATCGAAACCGCATCCGCTACCGGTTTCTGGTAAGCTACCCGCTGACAAAAAAGGAAATGACTTCGAACACACTATTCATCAGCCTGTACGATGAGATCCTCATTCAATTCGGGCCTAACTTCGACCGGAATTACCTTGATCAAAATCGCTTATACGGGGCGTTGGGGTATCAGTTCACCGCCAAAGGAACTATACAACTGGGGTATATGCAACAATACCTTGTTAAAGGCGATGGCCTTAAAGCCGAGCGCAACCATACCTTACAACTTGCGGTAACCTATAACCTGGATTTTAGAAAACAGTAACGCAAATTGCAGGCTGAACCCTTCCTAAGCAATCGCTGTTTTCTTGTAGCTTTACAAAATATATTTTAGGTATGGCTAATTTCAAAGAAATCTTTTCCGTAACACTTATTCTTTTCTCCGTTATAGATATCATAGGGTCTATTCCGTTTGTCATCATTATTAAGCAACGCGAAGGAAGAATTCATGCCGAGAAAGCTACCATTATCTCGGCCGTTCTTATGGTGGGGTTTCTTTTTCTCGGACAATCTATTTTAAAACTTTTCGGATTGGATGTAGCCTCATTTGCGGTTGCCGGTTCTATCGTCATCTTTATTGTAGCCATGGAAATGATCCTAGGAATAACCCTGATTAAAGACGACCCGGAAGCAAAAGGATCGGGCTCCATTGTGCCTTTGGCCTTTCCGCTGATTGCCGGGGCCGGCACCCTTACAACCATCCTGTCGCTTCGCTCGGTGTACGAAGAGGTAAATGTCCTGATTGGGATATTACTTAACCTCATTTTTGTTTACCTGGTACTGCGTTCGGCCGGATGGCTGGAGCGTAAACTTGGTAAATCGGTTTTTTCGGTTTTACGCAGGGTGTTTGGCGTAATCCTGCTGGCGATTGCCGTAAAAATTTTCAAGGATAATGTAGCAATTGGGCTATGATCCGCATTTACACCGATGGGGCCGCTCAGGGCAACCCAGGCCCAGGCGGCTATGGGGTAATTCTTAAATACAACCAGCACGTAAAAGAACTCAGCAAAGGCTTCAGGCTAACCACCAACAACCGCATGGAACTGCTGGCTGTGATTGCCGGCCTGGAAGCCATCCGCAAAAAAGGCCTCCCCGTTACCATATACTCCGATTCAAAATATGTAGTGGAGGCCGTTAAACAGGGATGGTTATGGAATTGGGAAAAAAAGAACTTTAAAAACAAAGCCAACCCTGATTTATGGAAGCGGTTTATTCCACTTTACCACCAGTTTAAACCTAAATTTATATGGGTAAAAGGGCACGCAGGTCATCCGGAAAACGAACGCTGCGATGAACTGGCCGTACAAGCTGCAACTTCCGGCAACCTGCTGGTTGACAAAGACTATGAACAGGCAAATCCTTTATAGCTCACGCTCCTGCTCTTGAAAGTGAACCCCGTATTCTTTCAACTCAGCCAGAACCGGCAAATAAATCTCTTCCCGTATCGGAAGTTGAACACCGGTTGATTTGATTTTTCCTTCCATGATCAGCCTGGCGGCTATTCCCAGCGGAAGCCCAACCGTTTTTGCCATGGCGGTATGCACGGAGTCCTCTCCGGTAACTACCAGTGATGATTGGATTTCATGTTTCTTCCCGGCCTGCTCATACACAAAGCGGTGCCACATCACAATCATGTCCCTGTCGTTTGGATGAAGCCTCCACCTCTTATTTAATATGTGCTCGGTAATTCGCGCGGGCGTTCCCGCAGGCAATCCTACCGGCTCATCGGTAAAAAAACCAGACCAAGATAAGCAGTGCAATTCGTGGCCGTCCGGATTAGCCGATACCTGACGGGCAACCCGTTCTTTAACTGTACCTGATCCCACACCTACAAACGACTCCATAAAACGGCTGTGTGTCATCGTGGAAATATCGTCAATTAAATAGGTATCATCGCAACAGCCCAGTTGCACCAGCACATTCCACGCACTGCAAAAGCCTTTGTAACGAAGTGTTCCCCGTAAGATGGTTTTAATTCCCTGTAACCCATAAGGGGCAATATAGGTAAGTGAATTCCGGTTAGCGTACCCTTCAAACTCGCCATGCCCGGGCACGGTTATGGCTGTTGTGCGTTTGAACAACTGCTGATACGGAATATATTGATACATGCCGTTGTGCAGGTACTTTGCAGTTCCTTGCCCGGCCGTTACCACGTTTCGAGGATTCCAGGTAAACTTGTACCGCCAGGGATTTTCTGTATCAGTTTCAGGAGCAATCAGTCCTCCGGTAAAGGACTCAAATGATTCCAATTTTGCGCCTTGCCGGTTAATCCGGTTAATGATTTCCATCGCACTCATGTGATCGATGCCCGGGTCAAGTCCGCATTCGTTGAGAAATAAGAGATTTCTTTCTTCTGCTTCTTTATACAACTTACTCATCTCCTCTGAAACATAACTGGCCGTGAGCAGGTGTTTACCAAAAGCCAGACAGTGCCTGGCAACAACTGCATGTAACGGTGGCGGAAGCAGGGAAATAACCGCATCAGCCGAGCGGATTGCTTCCGCGCTTTGGTCATCTACTTCCGCGTTAAACGAAATGGCCTTGCCGTGCGTAGAACCGTTAACCCGTGCCTCGGCCAGTGCAAGCGACTGGTCACCCACCACTACCCTGTTGTTACTTCTGGCAGCCCAGTTAAGCAGGTAGCTTATTAATGCCGAAGAGGATCGGCCAGCGCCCAAAACTAAAACCGTCTTCATACCGGCAAAGTAATTCAAATGCCTGCTTGGTAGAACAGTCCGGTAAAAATTTTTATCTTTCTTACCTATCCCGGAGCCTATGAGTGAATTAACTGTCTTCAAACATTTTGATGACCTCGATCAGGAATCAAAATACCTGGCACATAAAGCAAAAGATGCCGCCCATTTTGCACATGCCAATTATTCAAAGTTCTGTGTGGGGGCTGCCCTGGTATTGGAAGACGGTACCGTTATTACCGGAGCCAACTACGAAAATGCTTCCTATCCGCTGAGTATGTGTGCCGAACGGGTCGCCTTGTATGCCGCTGCGGCACAATACCCCGAAAAACGAATTACCAAACTGGTGGTGGTGGCTAAAAAGAAAGGAGGCAAAGAGTTGGTGCCGGCAACCTCCTGTGGCGGGTGTCGCCAAGTGATGCTCGAATTTGAAACAAACCAGAAAAAGCCAATCGTGGTGATAATGCAAAATGAAGATCACCACTGGCTGAAAGCACCTTCCGCAGCGGATTTACTCCCCCATTCCTTTACCAGAAAAGACCTTGACGGTATGCATAAAAAATGAGTTTTTAACGGTTTAAGCCCCCGATGAATTTTCGTTTATTTGCCTCATGAAGGGCCTTAAAAAATTATCCATCGCACAGGCCAGCCTGTTTTCAGGTGTGGTTCTTTTTGCCGTGATAGCCCTGCAACTGCTGTGGGTACAGCATCAATTTTCTGCTATTGAACACATACAGTTACAAATTGATTATGCCCGCAAACTTCAACTGCAGGTTCATCAAATCGTTTTGCAACGGGAAACAGAAAATAAGACCCTCCTTCTCGGACGCATCGCCAAAGTCGAAAGAGAACTTGAACTCCTTAAAGGAGGCGGTCGCATTTCCGGTTCGCCAGCCGCTCTCCCGTCCGTTCAACCCTTACCCGGAATAACCCTGAACAGGCTGCTTGCCGACTGGGCGTTGTTTACTTCGCTTATCACTAACTCGCCCGACACCGCCCGGCTGGACGCCCAGGCCGCCTTGCTGCTCGATTGGTTTGATAAACTGATTGTTGACTTCAGCTTTGAGAAAAGTAACTTGCAGCGAACGGTTTCATGGGGAATTGCCTTCTGGCTGGTGGCCGATGCCCTGCTCATCGGGTGGATGCTGGTGATGATACGAAGAAAAATCGTTATCCCTCTGCAACTGATTGCCTC
>CAYNIH010000104.1:0-8942 GCA_964397115.1 uncultured Roseivirgaceae bacterium
GAATTTTCGGCACAGCACCAGGCCAAGGCCCGTTCCTTTTTCATTGGCTGTTCCTTTCTTCAGCACCACAATTTCCTGGTTTAAGACTTGTTTTACATATTCCGGGCTCATTCCAATGCCTTCATCACTAATGCAAATGACCGCCCGGTCATTTTCACGATAGGCCGATAACTTTACGCATTTTCCTTCAGGCGTAAACTTGATGGCATTGGAGGCCACATTGCGCAGGGCAACATACACCATATTTTCATCGGCATAAGCGGTAATGTTTTCGGCAGCCTCTAATTGAAAATCAATACGCTTTCGCGCTGCAGTTAACTGATACAGGTTATAAATTTTTACAAGTATCCCGTTAACCGAGATCGGTACGGGACTACTGTTGATGCTTCCGGTTTGGGAGAGCGACCAGTACAACGTGTTGTCCAGCAGATCCAATGCGCTGCTCACCGAATTACCGATGCTTTTAGCATATTGATTGATCTGTTCTGGGGTAAGTACTGAAGAGCCATCGGTAAGCAGCGACAAGAAACCTTTTAACGTGGTAAGGGGTGAGCGCAAATCATGCGATAGTATTGAAAAGATCAGATCTTTCTTTTCATTGAGCGCCTTTAGTTCGGCCCTCGACTTTTCAATTTCAGCGGTACGTTCTTTCAGGAGGGTTTCCAGCCGCTCTTTGTTGCGCTTACTGGTCATTGCCTGTATTCGGAATGCGCTCAGGGTAAGGCCTGCCACCAAAACAACTGCGGTCGTCAGAAACCAGGGTTGCCTCCAGAACGGTGGCCTGATGACAAGTTGAAGCAGGTTGGCTTCCGCTGTCCGGTCATTGTCTCGGGTACGTACCCTGAACGTGTAGGCGCCTGGCTTCAATGCCGGGTAGGAAGCCTCAGCGGTTACCGAGTTGATCCAGGTGGGATCGTGGCCTTCCAGTTGATATTCTACCGAATAGGAATGCTGGGTTGAATAATCGGGTACCAGGTACTGAAAGCTTACCGACTTTTGATTCTCGGGAAGGGTAACGGATTGGCGGTGCCTAAGGTTAATGTAAAAACTGGTAGAGACATTTTTGTAATTAGACAGGCTAAGCAACACGGGTTTGGGGAGGTCGCTTCGAAGTTTTATATCATCGGGATTAAAAATATTGATCCCATTAATGCCACCCAGAACAAACTCATGGTTGCGGGTTTCAAGAAAAGCCAGCCTGTTAAATTCAAGCGCCTGAACGCCTTCTTCCGGTAGAAATGTTCTGACTGTGGTCGTAACAGGATTGTATTGGATTAATCCCTGGTTTGTTCCCATCCAGATCAATCCCTGTTTATCGCGCAGGGTACAATACACGGTATAATTATTTAATTCGGGGATGTTCACCCGTTGTGTTACCTGTACGTTCTGATTTTCATTTGAAAGCGCCAATTTCCACACCCCATTATTAAATGTGCTTATCCATAAGTGGTTGTCGAATTCAGCAAATGCCAGCACCATAAAATAAGAATCATCCGGCCGCGCAAGCTCCTGTTTAACCGGAAAGTACGTGAAGGTTGAGTCGGTATTATTGAAGAGCGAAATACCGCCTTGTGTACCGATCCATATTCTCTTAAAGGAATCCATGTAAATTGCGGTAGCACCAAATATTGGATTATTTCTAGCCGGGTCATTAAAGTCTTTAAAAACTTTTTCCTGCCTGGTAGCCAGGTCATAAATCCGAAAAGATCCTCCGGCAATGTAAAGCAGGCTATTTTCTACCTTTAGTATTTGCCTTACCAACACGTGGTCAAGGTTTTTATCAGGATGTCGTAATCGGGTAAACGCTTTTGATTTTCGATCCATTACCACCATGCCGGCAGAGGTGCCAATAAGCAGGTGTTGCTTTGTGAGCGGCTGAAACCATACGGGCATCAGGTTTTTTGATAAACCCGGTATGATAATTTTAACCCGTTGGATTAACCCGGTTTTGCGGTTAAGAAAATTAATATATCCGCCATCAGTACCGATTAACAATGTGCCATCTTCATCTTCGAATACGCACCGTACCATACGGTCGGAGAGGGAATTGGAATTGTTGGGGTCATAAGTGATGTGTTGAAACTGAACTTTCATCCGGTCGTACTTATTCAATGACCCGGTTGCCGCAATCCACAGGATGCCGTTTTTATCTTCCATAATCGCGTTACAGTTATCGCTGCTTAGCGAATTAGGCTTTAAGGGATCTTTGGTGATGTGAAGGGTTTTATTGGCGGCCGGGTCATACAAAACAATTCCCCCGGCCTTGGTTAATATCCATACAATACCCTGGCGGTCAGTAAAAATCTGGTTAATGCGGTTAAAGAACGGAGGTGTACTGGTGCTGAAATACCGGGTAAACTCCCGCGAGTTCAGGTTGTAAACCAACATGCCCAGTTTTTCAGTGCCGATATACAGGTTATTTCCGGCATTGGCATGCAGCGCGGTAACCCGTCCGTGTGCAGTAAAATCAACGTTATTCCAGCGCAACTCTACGGAGTCGGTAACCCGGTTGTTTTCTGCCACAAATATTTTACGCTGATCACCAATGAGTAATTTGTTCTGGTAGGGAACCAGGCAGGATGTACGAATGCTTTTGTATCCCGCCACGGAGCTGCGTTGCAGGGTATCGTGCTGCAGGTGAAACAAGCCGCTGTTGAATGACGCAGCCCATACCGTGCCATCCGAAGTAATGGCAAGTTGGTTAATAATGGGTACGCCTCCCCTTGTTGGCAGTTGCTCAAGACTGTTGGTGTGGTAGTTGTAGGCCACTATACCCAGGTTTCGTGTACCGATGAGTAAGCGGCTTCGTTGCCGATCATATAGCAGGCAGGTAATTTCCTGGTGATTGATTGATCGGGAGTCCGAAAGTGCAGTGTAATGATTGAAGGAATGCCCGTTATACGAAAACAACCCGTTGGCTCCAATCCATATCAGGCCCTCTTCATCCTGGACCACATCAAGAATCTCGGCCGACCGAATCGTTCCGGGAGTATTGATCTGTTCAAAAGCAGGGAGAAGGTCAGGTAATTGTGCAATAGCCGGCTTGGTAATACACAACAGCAATAAGGCAACCCGCGCTCTCATCAATCTTCCGGGTAAGGTATGAAAACAAATTTGGTAAAATCCTTGTCCACCACAAACAGGCAGCAGAATTCATCGGGGTCCTTGTAGGCTTTTTTAAAGTCTTCCGTTTTTGCCTCATCAACCAGGCCGCGCTGAACGAACTCATCCAGGAAGGAGGCATAGTAAGTCCAGGCAGTATGCGCCAGGTCTTTATCAAGCAGCACCTGGCCAATAGGTTGTTCTTCTTTGCATATCGGGAAGATAGGGTAATCGGAGAACCCCCGGGTGCGTATTTGGTACGAGGCCTCTTTGATTGTATCGGCTACTTTAACAAAGTCGCCCGAAATCGTGCCTAAGTATTTCCCGCTTAACTCAGGATCGTTATGCATATCGGGTAATTGAACCGCTAAAATAATATGTTCTTTTATCTGCATCACAACAACGGGTTATCTCTAATTTCGAAGTTCAAAACCTACCGGATATGAAGAACCTTCTGTCTTTTATTTTTCTGTGCTGGCAACTAACTAACCTTTTGGCCCAACCTACTACCGAGGCCGAATGGACAACCTCTTTGCAAAAGCGCAAAGCGCTTGCGGCTCAGTCAATTTTAAAGGAATACCCCGTGCGCAACATCGGGCCCACGGTTCAGGGAGGCCGGATTGTGGATATTGAAGTAAACCTCAGCAATCCCAACGAGTATTACCTGGCCTTTGGCTCGGGCGGAATTTTTAAAACCACCAATAATGGTATCACCTTTAAACCCATATTCGACAATCAGGATGCCCTGGGCATTGGCGATTTTGCGTTATCACAAACAGATACGAAAATCATCTATGCCGGTACGGGCGAAAAAAACAGCAGTCGCTCAACGTATGCCGGCAGTGGCCTGTACAAAACTACCGATGGCGGAAAAACCTGGCAGCACCTGGGCCTGGCCGCCACCCACCACATCGGGCGGGTGGTTATTCATCCTGCCGACAACAATACGGTGTGGGTGGCAGCCGTTGGTCCGCTTTATACAAAAAGTTCTGAGCGGGGCGTGTACAAAACGACTGATGGAGGCAATACCTGGAAGAAAACTCTTTTCGTAAACGACAGCACCGGCATTATTGATCTGATAGTGAATCCGCAAAATCCGAATCAGCTATTGGCTGCCGCCTGGGAAAAGGACCGCAAAGCGTGGAACTTTAAAGAATCCGGTACGGGTTCCGCCATTTACCGATCCGATGATGGAGGAGAAACCTGGGTAAAATCGGTTGCTGGTTTTCCGCAAGGCAAGCAGGTTGGGCGCATCGGTCTTGACGTGTGCATCAGCAAGCCCAATACTGTGTATGCCATCCTTGATAACCAGGGCGAGATTCCGCAGGCTGAAAAACCAAAAGATGACGGCAAACTTAAACCAGCCGATTTTAAAAACATGACCAAAGAAGACTTGCTGAAACTGGACGATAAGAAGCTGGATGAATTTTTACGCGACAACCGCTTTCCGCAAAAGTATGACGCAAAAAAAGTTAAACAGGAAATCCGGGAAGGTAAATATCTGCCAACGGCCATTTACGATTACCTGGGTGGCGATGCCAACGCCAATTTATTTAATGCGAAGATCATTGGTGCAGAAGTGTACCGGTCGGATGACTTCGGCCATACCTGGAAAAAAATGAACAGCTATGATCTGGATGGCGTATTTTTTACTTATGGCTACTACTTTGCCGAGATGCGCGTGGATCCGTCCCATGCCGATAAAATTTACATTTACGGAGTGCCTATGCTCAAATCAACCGATGGGGGCATTACCTGGCACCGGTTGGATACGCTTCGGGGTGAGCAGGACATCCATGTCGATCACCATGCGTTGTGGATCAATCCAACTAACGGCAACCACATGCTGCTGGGCAACGATGGCGGGTTATATGTTACCTACGATGAAGGCGCCTATTGGAAGCACATCAATAACATGCCGGTGGGCCAGTTTTATACCGTTAACGTGGATATGGAAACGCCCTACAATGTTTATGGAGGGCTGCAGGATAATGGTGTACTGAAAGGGTCATCCCGTTCCGAACCGAATGTATCGAAGCATTGGGAGTATGTTGGCGGTGGTGATGGCATGTATGTGGCGCCCGATCCGCGCAACAGCCGCCTGGTGTATTGGGGTTTTCAATTTGGCAATTATTTCCGCAGTGAGCCGGGCAAGCAACCTGTCCGCATAACTCCGCGCCACAATATCGGAGAGCCCGCCTACCGGTGGAACTGGCGTTCCCCGTTGTTGCTCAGCAGGCACAATCCGGATATTGTGTACCTGGCAGCCAACAAGGTATTCCGGAGTTTAAACAGAGGCGAAACATGGGAGGTCATCAGCGATGATCTGACTAAAAACAAGCCGCAAGGCGATGTGCCTTTTTCAACGATTAGCGCCCTTGCCGAATCGCCACTAAAGTTTGGTTTGCTTTATGCAGGTACCGATGACGGAAACCTTTGGGTAAGTAAAAACGGAGGAGGAAGCTGGGAAAACATTGCGACCGGCTTACCCACAGGCAAATGGGTGAGCAGCGTATCGCCCTCACCTCACCACGAGGCAACGGTGTTCGTGTCGCTAAACGGCTATCGCGAGGATGACTTTAATACCTACCTGTTTATCAGTACCGATTATGGAAAAACATGGACGAGCATAAAAGGCAATTTACCCGAATCGGTAGCCAACGTGATTATACAAGACCCTGTAAATGCCAACCTGCTTTACAGCGGTTTGGATAATGGAACTTACGTTACACTGGATAAAGGAGTGACTTGGCATTACTTTAACGGAATGCTCAACGTGGCTTCGTATGATATGATGGTGCATCCCCGCGATAACGAGCTGGTAGTTGGCACACATGGCCGCAGCATTTTTGTGGCCGATGTAAAACCGTTGCAGGCGTTGAAAAACGGAGGCTTGACAAAAGGCATTATGGCTTTTGGCGGAACGGAAAGTCTTCGGTTTAATGAACGCTGGGGCGAGAAGCCCTTTCCATGGGCAACGGCCAATGAGCCCAAAGTTAATTTCCTGTATTATGTAGGCAAGCCTGCGGCTGAACTTGCCGTGGAGGTGTATGACGAAAAAAATGTGCTTGTAAGAAAATTCAGCACAATCGGAACGACAGGTTTCCATACAGTAAGTTGGGATGTAAAGGTTTCTCCTCCCGTTTCACCTGCACCCAAAGGCAAGGGTGCTAAGCCTGCACCTGTATCCGGCAGCGCCATGAAGTATGCCGGGAAGGGTAAGTACAAAATCAAGTTCGTAAACGGCACCGAAGCCAGTGAGCTGAGTTTTGAAATAAAATAAGGGAGTTAGTGTTTATTAAGCCAGTTTCTACTGAACAATTCCACTTCAGGAAAGAAGTGGTTGAATTCATTTTTAAAATCAGCATACCCCTGTTTCAAATCTTCAACGGCTTCATCCATCCGCGAGGCATACGGTGTTCTGCCCGCCATGCCGGTAAGAGCGCGTTGGATGCCTTCTATGCGGGCGTAGTTTACCAGCCAGTTGCCTTTGGTCATGTAAGGCATCATAAACGTTACTTCATGGGGCAGTATGGATGCGTGTTGCTCAATAAGCCGATACACCCGTTCAGCATAATCAGGAAGAAACTCGGTGTGGTAGTCGTCCCACTGCCTGGCAAGGAAGTGGTCGTAAAAAATATCCACAATAACCCCTGAGTAGTGCCGGTATTTTGGGCGCAGCCGGTTTTTGCTGTGCGTCACCTGCTGGTGGCTGTCGGTGAATGCATCAATAGCCCGGTGCAGTTCAATGCCTCTGGCTATTTCAGGCCCGAATTGGTTGGTAAGGTTCCGCCCCTTCACAAAATCACCGATAAAGTTGCCAACCATAACTTTGGGGTTGTTGCCTGAGAGGTACAGGTGGGCCAGGAAGTTCATAGGCGTAAGTTAGCAGTCAATAGTTAATAGTTTATAGCCAAGAATAGCAAACTATAAACTATTGACTATAGGCTATTGACTATAGCGTAACAATTGCTCATCTTCCAAACTCAAATTCATATAAAATGGCATTGGCGCAACTTAAACTGCTGGTTAACCTGGCCCGGGTAGATGGTGAGGTGGCCGAACGCGAGAAAAAATACATTACCAATATCGGCTTGGCCAACGGGGTGCCGCTTACCGATGTGATGCAGTTACTCGACAGAAGCCATGATAACATAGACCTGAGCAACCTGACGGATGAGTTGAAGTTTTCGTACCTGCTCAGCCTGGTGCAGTTAATGAAAATTGATGAGCGGTTGTACCAGGAAGAGATCCGCTATTGTTCGCAGGTGGCTTCACGCCTCGGCTATGAACAAACCGTAATGTTCGACATGATGCTGCACGTGCGCGAAACGATGGAAGATCAGGAAAAGAGAGCGCTTCATGAGTTAACTAAGAAATATTTATCAAAGTAATTTTACTTTGATGACCGTTGATTGGTCAATTTGATCAATGTGCTTATCCCTGAATCTGCAATCCAAAATCTACAGTCAATACCAACTATCATGTTCAGAAATCTCTTCCTACTTCCAGCCTTGTTAGTGGCCTGTTCACCTGCGGAGAAAAAGTCAGACGTAGTTCCCGTACTTACCGGATTGAACGGAACGAAGTACTATGAACCTGAGCGGAGCCCCGCAGCGCAGGCCCTGCTTGACAGCAACCTTACCGTAGCCCGGAAAAACTTTGAAGCCAATCCCTCCGAAAAGAACTACATCTGGCTGGGCAGACGGCTGGCTTATTTATACCGCTATGGCGATGCCATCAACACGTTTACTGAAGGCCTGGAAAAATACCCGAACTCCTACAAATTATTCCGGCACCGTGGCCACCGCTACATTACCCTGCGTGAATTCAATAAAGCCATTGCCGACCTGCAAATGGCTGCATCGATCATGCCGCGCCTGCCGCTGGAAATTGAGCCGGATGGTCAGCCAAACAAACTGAATAAGCCGCTCTCCAACACCCAATTCAATGTATGGTACCATCTGGGACTGGCGCACTATTTAAAGGGTGATTTTGAAAGTGCAGAAAAGGCCTACCTGCAGTGCCTGGATGTTTCCGACAACGATGACCTGCTTACCGCCACAGCTGATTGGTTGTATATGACCTACCGGAGAATGAACAAGCCGGAAGAAGCCGCTAAGGTATTGGAGTTGATTCGGCCGGATGTGAACATCATCGAAAACGACTCCTACTACCTGCGCCTTCAGATGTATAAAGGCATAATACCACCCGATGATTTACTAAAAGTAAGCAGTTCCAGCGAGGATGTTAATCTGGCCTTGGCTACACAGGGATACGGTGTTGGCAACTGGTACCTGTGCGAAGGCGATACCTCCCGTGCCGTTGAAATTTTTAAGCAGGTAACTTCAGGTAAACACTTTGCTGCCTTCGGTTTTATTGCTGCCGAGGCCGATTTACAGCGACTGCTGAAGTAGCCTACTTGTTTTAGGGGCCATCCCTTTGAGATGGCCTCTAAATTCGTTCGATTTTATACCCTGTTCTTTTGAGTTCAGTTTTTATACGTGACTCATCCGGTTCACCGAGTACGGTAAGGATACGGGCCGGATGAGTTAAGTCAACCGACCAATTCCCTTCACCCACGGTTTTATTTAAGGCAGGTGTAACCTTGGCCACGCAGGCAAAGCACTTGATATTCGTTTTGAATTTTTGCGTTTTCATGCTCATCAAAATAACAAAACAACCGGATGTGTGTAACTATCGCATAAACCAAGGCGCGGTTTGGCATGCTTTTACAACGTGGGATAAGGAACGCCAACTCAAATCTTAGCAAATCTTAACCGCAAACTATTACTCACAACACTTACCGAACTCAAGGCCATCGCTGCCCCGGCAATCAT
>CAYNIH010000105.1:0-8927 GCA_964397115.1 uncultured Roseivirgaceae bacterium
GGATATCACAATCCTCCACGCTGGCAGCCACTTCCACATCCAGCGCCCGGTACTCGCGATCCTGGAAACATCGCACCGGACTTTCTTCCACTACCACTTTCACATGAGCAAACCGCTGCTCAATTTCTTCGGCCTGGAACGGTGTAAACGGAACACGCTTGTCGGGCGGGGTCTTTCCTTCGCGTATTATTCCTAGTCTAACTGGTTTCATCGTTGCAATAATCGCTAAAGGTAAGGAAGCTTTGTCTTACCTTCGAAGTATGGATCACTTTTACCTTGCGCTGGCCTGGTTTGGTTATTTTTTCCTGCATAGCTGGCTGGCATCGGTAGGTGTAAAAGCCCGCATTAGCCGGCTAGCTGGTAAATGGTTTAACTATTACCGGTTAGCCTATTCCGTTCTATCAACCATCGGGTTAGCTTTTCTTATCTGGTTTACCGGAAGCATACCCGGCCCTGGTTTTTTTACCACTTCGATTTTAACCCTTTCCATCGGTTGTAGCTTGGCAACAGCCGGTATAATTCTTATCGGGATGGCCTTCCGGCACTACCGGTTCAGCGAATTTATCGGCATCCGCAGCGAAGTTCATGAAACACTGCATATAAGCGGTATTTTAAAAAAAATACGCCACCCAATCTATTCCGGCACGATATTGATTGTACTTGGGTACTTTTTCTATTCTCCCTACCTTTCTACTTTCATTTCGGCTCTATGCCTATTCGCCTACCTGCCGGTGGGAATTTGGCTGGAGGAGAAGAAACTAATCCGTCAGTTCGGACAGGCCTACCTAGATTATAAAAAAAGCGTGCCGGCACTGGTTCCGCGGTGGTGATAGTTACAGCTATTCCTGTTTGGCGCTACTAACTCCGGCAGTCGCATGGTTAAGCACCCCCCTGGCTTTTTCCTTAAACACTTCAAGGTCGGGCAACGGGACATCTTGCTGTTTGGCAAGGTCATCCCATTTACGCATCAACAAACTGATTTCAAACAGCGGATCGCTTTCAAAGCGGGCTGCTTCTTCGGCCGTCATCTTCCCTCCCTGAAATTCAAGAGTTTTTTTGCTGGCCTCGCTCAGTGCATGGTAGTAGTCAGGATATTTAAAGGTTAAATAGCGCTTGGCTTGCACATGGTTTTCAACCAGTTTGGCAATGCGTTCGGGAAATCCGAGGAATCGCAGAAAATCCGCACCTATTTTTTCGTGACTCCTTACCCCAAATCCATCCATGTCGTTTTCAACGGTATGTTCAACACACAGGTGTCCGATGTCATGAAAAAACGAGGCCAGTACAACCTCATCGTCAAAGTTTTCCTGCATAGCCAGTTGAGCAGCCTGCGCCATGTGCTCAAGCTGTGAGACCGGTTCTCCAATGTAATCGGCCGATCCGTATTCTTCGTAGAGGCGAAATACTTTTTCAACAACCCAGTTTGTATTATTCATGGCGATTCGGTCACGGGCAAATCCTTCCAAAAATACGGAATGGGTATTACCTCAGTGTTATGACTTACGGGGTTAAAAATGAAACTAACTTCATCTGTAAATGAATGGAATTATTGCTTCGCGATTATCTTCACAAAAAAAATTTCCATGGCTATTCAACTCCTCGTCTGCGATCTGGCCGGCACAACCGTGCACGACAACCGTGATGTTCACCGGATACTTCAGCAGACACTTGAGCGACACGGGGTAACCATTTCCCTGGATGACGCCAATGAAGTGATGGGAATTCCTAAACCAAATGCCATAAAAGCCTTACTCCAAAAACAGTACACCGGCAACCGCCCGATTACGTCACAATGGACGGATGAAATCCACCGGGATTTTGTTTCTTCCATGATAGCATTTTATAAAACGGATCCGAGTGTTGCTGAAAAACCCGGTGTTTCTGAAGTCTTCAGGAAGCTGAAGGAAAAGAAAATAAAAATTGCCATTGATACCGGTTTCGACCGGCAGATTACCGATCCGCTACTGGAGAGGATGGGCTGGCAGAAAAACCGGTTGATTGACGCCAGCGTTACCAGTGACGAAGTGGAACGCGGCAGGCCCTATCCACACATGATTTTCCGCGCGATGATGTTAACCGGAGTGAGCGATGCCGAACAGGTGGCCAAAGTGGGCGACACGATTTCTGATTTGCAGGAAGGAAATGCCGCAGGATGCAAACTGGTGATTGGCATAACCACCGGGGCATTTACCCGTGACCAACTCATGAAAGAATACCATACGCACTTAATTGAAGAACTAGATGAACTGGTGGATATTATTTTGGCTCAGTAATCCAGTTACCCGAATGCCTCATGGCTTTGTTTTCAGCATGCTTTGAATTACGGCCCCGGTTGGCTTTTCGTTGGTGTAGTCAATACCGAGCGAAGCCGCTGCCGTCTTCGCCAGCTGATTTTGAAAAAGTTGGGTAGACACTTTGATTTCTCCCTTCGGCTCCGTATCCGGACCGATAACGGCAAACCAGATTTCGTCCGAACCGGATACATTACGTCCATGGCTTCTCCAGGTATCAAGCGGAATGGTGCCTCGGCCATGGTCAGTGGTGATCAATAAGGTGGTTTTATCCTTGTATTGCGGGGTGGACTGGATATACCCCCAGAGTGAAGCAATAAACTGATCCGTCTGGTAAGCGGATTTCAGATAGAAATCATAGCGACCGTCATGTGCAAAATCATCCGTTTCGCCATACCCAATATAAACTATTCTGGGCTTGTTTTTTTTTATATACTCCATGGCATAGTGGTGGGTAAAGGCATCCAGCCGGACGCCACCCCACGGACTGGGCACCTGCCCTTGTAATTCGTTCAAAAATTTCTCACGTTCCGAAAGTTTATCTCCGGTTGCTGTTTCAAATCCGGCATTTACCGTAATGCCACTCCGCCCGCGGTTAATAATGAACGGAAAAACATCCCATGAGCCAAAAGCAGCTACCTTGCCCTTGAAGCCGGGCATTTTATTCAAAAACTCCAGCAGGGTAACATTCGGATTATTGACTTTATCATTACTGGAAATATGGGCATCATCGGCATAGCCGCTGAGTATTTCGTTATATCCAGGATAGGAGAACCACATCTGGTTGGAGCAATTCACTTTGTTGCCATATAACCGGTTGCCATACAGTTGGCCCTTTTGTGCGAGTTCACTCCAAAAAAAGGGCAGCAGTAATTTCCTTCGCTCTTCTGCTGTGGCTGCCCAGAATCTTTGTTTTAGCTCATCCGGATGCGGAGTGTATTGCCTTACGGCAAGAAGCGATGAATCAACTCCTCCGAACAATTCCTGCCAGCGAAAGCCATCCAGGGTGACAATAAAAATATTCTCGGTCTGGCGATTTTGCCCCAAAACAACCTGAGAACATACCAGGAAAATTAACGAAATAAAATTCTTTACCATTATAGGGTTAAGTTATAGTAAATATACTGGTGACTGCTACTCCCATCCGGATATAAGTCGATTATACTGTAAACCGGAGGAAATTCATCGAGTTCCAGGGGTGTTCCCCACCAATTACCGGAAACCGCACCATTGCACAGGTATTTTATACCCAGGTATTCAATGGCATCAACATAGTGCACATGGCCACTGAGGCAGAGTTTTACATTTTTGTGCTTAAACAAAAGATCTTTTATTCGCTGGTGATCGTTGTGCATATCCCCTGAAGGAAATTTTATTTCGGCAATAGGCTTCCTCTTGGTGTAATACAGCAAAGCGCCTACTGAAAGGATGGGCACATGGTTGTAAATGCACACAGGGGTTGATGCCTTAATCCGTGCGAGTTCGCTGGCCAGCCATTCAAACTGCTCATCATCCAACTGGTATCCTTCCGAACCATTGATGCTGTCGAGCGCAATAAAATGCCAACCTTTTTCTTCAAAGGAATAATACCGGTGGGGCAATTTCAACTCGTTAATTGCCCACTGCTTGCCATACCGCTGGTCGTTACGGTATTCTGCATCCGTAACCGCATCCGGACCGTACCAGACATCGTGATTACCCAAAGCGCTTTTCATCGGGATTTCATTTTCAGCCCGTACAAGTTTATTCCATACCGACCAGTGCGATTCCACCTTTTCGCGGGTTTGTTTATTCTCATCCATCACGGTATCACCTGTGTTGATAATCAGCGCGGGCTTGTCGGGCATCGAGTTAATCTGATTTAATACCCGCCTGAAATGAGCACTTGCGTTTGGCCGATCCAACATATGAACATCGGTAATGTGGGCTATTCTGATCGAGCGTTTTTTCCTGGGCGAAGGACCGGGCACCGCTCCGATAAACGAAGGTACCACCGTTGTTAACGCCCCGGTAAGTGTGGCTTTACGCAAAAAGTCTCTTCGGTTTGTCATTGCCTTTTACATTAAAAAGGCACCCGGACAAACCCGGGTGCCTGCTTATTATTGACCGCGTTATTGATCCATCCAGAGTTTACTGTTCAGGTTATCACCGGAAGAGCCGAATTGCCGGGTGACGGCATCCTGATAATTTTCGGGATTATTGACGGATTCCGACACCGGGTATAACCACCGAACAGGAATTACACCTCCGTTACCCGTACCAGGCCCCGCATGAAACTGGGGGATTCCGGTTCTGCGGTAATTGTAGTACGCTTCGTGGCCGGACATCTGGAACAACGAGATATACTTTTGCTTCAAAATCTGCTCCAATCCCGTTGCATTATTTCCGGCATAGGCAACGGCCGGCTGGTTAAGGTAATCGGTTACCGAAGCGGTGACCGTACCGATTACCAAATCCTGATCGGGCTCGGTAATTTCCAGCACCGCACCATCTTCAATGCCATAAAATTCCATTGAGGCAATTATTCCATTTCTGTAATAATCCTCTGCGTTTCCGGTAGCCCACCCGCGATTGATGCCCTCGGCAATTATAAAGCAGAGTTCAGCATAGCCGATTTGCACGCCCGGTTCGGGGCCTTCAAAGGTGCCATAGTAACGCTTCTGATTTGCAAACGAATACTCGCCATTTCCTGCCTTTAATGTCATGTCGTCCAAGGCCTCACCGGAAGGCGCCCCAACATAGGCTGCAAAATCATCGGGAGCCACTCCGCCCGCAATTTGCGCTTCAGCCGGGTTGCAGGTCACAAAAACCCGCGGATCCTGAAGGTCAGTTAATAGCTTCACATAGGTTTCGGCCATGTTGTAGCGGCCCTTGTCAAAACCGCGGTTACCCGGATTGGTGGGATACAGGTTAACCGATGAGTTAAAGCGGTACTCCATATTATCGGACAGGCTGGTCATTACCGGGAACTGGGTGGGATTGTCAATTACTTGCTTGAATTTTGTTTTGATGTTTAAGTCGGGGTCCGACTCCTTTTTGCTTAAGCCGATGAGCACCCGGAGTTTAAACGTATTCACCACTTTTTGCCATTTGGTAAGGTCGTTGTCGAAGTAAAAATCACCGGCAAGGGTGCGATCGTTGGCACTGATAAGTTGGGCTATTTCGGTGTTCGCTTCATCCAGCCAGGTAAGCACCTGCAAGTACACCTCTTTTTGCGTATCGTAAACGGGCGCATCATTTTCCAATCCTTTCAACGCTTCACTGAGCGGTAAATCGCCAACACGCTGCGACATCCGAACAAAAAAGTAGGCCTTCAGAAATTTACCAATAGCCGAATACGGATTGACTGCACCCGCTCCGGTTTTTAATGCCTCTTCTTCCATCTTCTGGATATTTTTCAACGTCATGTAATTCAGCGAGGCGTTTGTCCAGTACTCGTTGGTGCCGTAATAATTATAGTTGCAGCACCAGTATTGATTCTGGCGATGGTCCAAACTCCAGGGTCGCTCGGTAAGGTCATTCAACACCCCGTTAAGCAGAAGTGACGGAGGCACGGTATTGGGGCGGTTTTGATTTTTCTCCAGCTCAGTAAAATCCTGACATGCCGTAGGCAACAATACTAAACCAAGCAAGATGTATAAATAAGCAAATCGTTTCATACGCATATCAATTAAAAAGTTATGTTAAGGTTAAAACCATATCGTCTTAAGGTAGGGGTTTGCAAACCCGAACTTGCCGCGGTGTAATTTGCATACTGTTCAATGTCAATGTCCTTTTTCTCGGCAAAGTAGAGCAGGTTACGGCCGATAAAGGAAATGCTGGCCTGCCTGATGAAGGTTTTCTGCAACAGGCTGGAAGGGAAATTATAGGAGAACACCACTTCACGAAGCTTGGCATAGGAGCGGCTCATGATGTTGCTTTCGTTGGTATTGTAATAGCGGCTTATCCAATCCTGCAGGAACGTTGCGTTAGTATTTGGTGCAAACGTAAGTTCATCGGCATTGGTCAGGTTACCTTCTACATCGATGGTTGGCGTTCCGCTGGTAATAATCACTCCGGGTCCAACCCATGATTTAACTCCCAAATAATCCTGGTAGCGCGCCTCACCCATTTCGCCCTGCACAGTTGAGATGTGGCGTCCGCCACGGAAAGTCTGTTGTTGCACGTAATTGGCAATTACGCCTCCCACGCGGCCGTCAAACTGGAAACTCAGGCTGAAGTTTTTATACGAGAATTTATTATTGATTCCCCAAGTCCAGTCCGGGTTAGTATATCCTAGAAATTTTCTGGCGCTTCCGTTGTAGGTAGTAAGCGGAATAGGCCGGCCATCGGTGTTGTTGATGAGTTGGCCGTCTGGTGTTTTTAACAAAGCCGTACCCCAGAATTGATCCAGGCGTTCGCCTACCTGGCGGAACCGGTCCAGATCTTGCGTATCGCCATACACTTTGTTGATGTACTCACGATAGGTTGACCAGTTAACCATAACATCCCAGCGGAAGCCGCTGCCAGACGTTACCGGATTGGCATCCAGCACAACTTCCCAACCCTTGCGCTTCGTTTCAATACCGTTCACCAGGGCCGTGGTGTAGCCCGAAGCCTCTGAAATAGGAAGGTTGTAAATTCCCGGGCCATCAATGCTTTCAAAATAAGCTACATCAATACCGATGCGGTTACTTAAAAACTTGGCTTCTAAACCCGTTTCCCATGATGAACTAAAGCTGGGTTCCAGGTTTGGATTGGTGATGGTGTTGGTATAAAATGCCGCTGGTTGATTATTAAACAATAGCGCTGTTGAATAAACCGGTGCGTTCTGATACGTTGGTCCATCATACGGAGACAGATAAGTTGATCCATAACCCAACGGATTGCCGACCAGTGTTACCGAGGGAATCGGGCCGATAACGGATGAACTCAATGCGCTGCCTACGTTAGCGTAGGAACCCCGAAGTTTAAGGTAGGTTATCGGTTGTGGAAGTTCGAATGCTTCCGACAGCAACACACTCAGCGAGGCCGAAGGATAAAAGTAAGTATTGTTCTGTGCCGGTAAGGTTGAATGCTTGTCGGAACGACCCGTTATGCCCAGGTTAACGAAATTGCGGTACGATAAATCAACAAAACCATACCAACTCAATACCTGCATCGGGGCGAAATAATTATAAGATTTTACCGGGTTCAGCGAGTTGGCAAAATTATACCACCCGGGCACATTCAGGTAATCGGTTGTATTGTAGCTTGACCGATAGGAGAAGGTTCTTATGTTCCCGCCCAGGGATGCCCTGATGCTGAAGTCCTCTGACAACTCCTTATCGTAGTTAAGCATGAAATCGGTATTGTTCTCAAACAGCGAGCGCTTATCTTCACGATAATCTCCTTTGGCTTGTTCCCGGCCATAGGTTGTAGCGGAATAAGGAAACTTTTCCGTACGGATGAGTTCGTAGCCGTTGATTTGAGTTCTGCCCACCAGTTGCAGGTTGGGCATGATTTGCCACTTTAACAAAAAGTAACCGTAAACATCCTTTTTATTATGTCCGCGCAGCCACTCATAAGCAGAAAACCAGGGATTGTTGTAGCGGGTGTAATCGGCATAGATCTGCTGTATCCCTTCTTTTCCTTCCTGCCAGTAGTCGCGCATATCATCCATACTCCAATCGGCTCCTCCCCAGAGAATTACATTATATATTAAACTGTTGGGTCCATACTGAACATCCGGAATGTTATCGGTGTATTGAATGTTGTAATTGATGTTTGATTCGAAACGTACTTTGGGCGAAAGGTCAACACCGGCAAACATGTTAAAGTTGTTGCTGTTCAGCTGCGTGTTGGGAACGATACCCTGCTGATAGCTGTACGAAGTAGAAAACCGTAAATCGTGATGGTCACCGCTTGTCGAAACGGCAATGTTGTTGGTGGTTAAAAATCCGGGCCTTAAAAACCGCTGCAGGTTGTTTTTTCCGCGGGCAACCCAGGGCGTTGGGATGATATGACCTTCAAATGTAGTTCCGCTGGGAAAGGTGGTAGTATAGGTGTTGTCCGGATCGTACACCCCATCGTATTGAGGAATTAACTGGCCTTCAAAAGGAGGCCCCCAGATATCGTAATCCGAGTCGTATAATCCACCGCCCTTGCCATCGGCAAATGCATAGCGACCATGATCGCCCGGGCCGTATTCGTCCTGAACTTTCGGAATAGCCAAAAAGCCGTCTTCAACGGTGTTGGAAGAATTAAATTCAACCGACACACCTCTTTTATCCCTGCTGCCTTTTTTAGTGGTTATTTGAATGGCCCCAAACTGACCGCGTGAACCATACAATGCCGATGCTGCCGGACCCTTCAGCACAGTGAAGGATTCAATATCATCCGGACTGATATTCCAGGTATCAGACTGAATAGGAACACCATCTACAACAAACAACGGGCTTCTTCCGCGTAACAGCAGATCGGGCCTGCCAAGGAGTTCGGGCGAGGCGGCAACCGTTAACCCGGCAATTTTCCCGGCCAGGTTGTTGATGGGGTTCGGGTCACGGGCACGCACGAGGTCTTCCCCTTTAACATCCTGAACGGCATACCCTAGTTTCGACTTATCCTTCTCAATTCCCAAGGCGGTTACCACTATTTCAGATAATTGCCAGGCATCCC
>CAYNIH010000106.1:0-2961 GCA_964397115.1 uncultured Roseivirgaceae bacterium
CCATGCTTGGCCAGGGCAAAGGGGAAATGCTAACCCCCCTTTCGTTAAGCCTGAAAGGATATACAATAATACTGGTAAAACCGGAGGTGCATATCGCTACGGCCGAGGCGTACCGTGCCGTCACTCCGCGGGCACCTGAAAAAGCCATTGACGATGTTTTACAGCTGGACATCGGGCAATGGAAAAACTCGCTGGTAAACGACTTTGAGGTTTCTGTTTTTCAAAAGTACCCGGAGATAAAAAAGATAAAGGATACCTTGTATGAACAGGGTGCGGTGTATGCTGCCATGAGTGGCTCCGGCTCGGCAGTTTATGGAATTTTTGATCAACCTCGCGATCTTACTTCCAGCTTTACAGAATATTTCTGCTGGTCAGGGTTGCTTTAACAAGGATGCACCGTCAAAGCGGCTCTTTAATTTCGGGTAAGCCATAACGGCCGAAAGGATGATGAGCGTGCCTATGTAAAAATTCAACCCCATTTTTTCTTTTTCACCAAAGATGATCACGGCCATAATGATTCCATACACCGGTTCGAGGTTAAGGGTTAACTGGATGAAGAAAACAGAAAGTTTTTTCATCAGGTGGATGGCTGTGGTGTACGCATATACCGAACAGACCCATGCCAGCAAGGCAATGTACAGCCAATCTGTTGCAGTGGGCGCCAGGTGCAGCAGGCCATTGGCTGCCCAGGTGGTTTTATAAACCGGAAGAAACAATGCGGTGGCCAGGAATGCGCCAAGCATTTCGTAAAAGGTGATCGTATTGGCCTTAATCCGCTTAACCAGTTTTGCGTTGAGCACAGAAAACAAGGCAGCGGTAAAACCGGAAACAATACCCAATAGCAAACCCAGGTGGTAAGTAAAATTGAAAGAAAAAATAATGTAAAGTCCTGTGAGCACTAACAGGCCGAGCAGCAGTTCGAATTTTTTTACCTGCCGGCCGTTAAGCCAGGGCTCAAGCAGGGCGGCCCACAACGAATTGGTGGCAAAACCCACCAGGCTTACCGAGGCGTTCGAAACCCTTGCCGATGCAAAGAAGGTTAGCCAATGGATGCATACAATACATCCGATGAGCAATAGTTTGGTTAAATCGCGTGGTGTTACTGTGACTGAGCCCTTGAGAACAATAATTACTGCCCCCATTCCAACGAAAGCAAGTAGCGTTCGGTAAAATACCATTTCCACCGCAGGAACAGTAATAAGCAACCCCAGTACAGCAGTAAAGCCCCATAAGAAAACAATGAAGTGCAGTTTAAGGTAATCGGATAGCGTGGCCATTACCGGGGTACGTATTTGTACATGAAGGCTGAAATGATCCCGAAAAGAGCTGTCGGTATCCACACCGATAAGGCAGGTGGCAGGGAGCCAGCTTCGGCAAAGGTGCGGAACATCATAAAGAAGAGAATAAAGACGAAAGATAACGCAAACCCGATGGCAATCTGAAAGCCCGTGCCCCCCCTGCTTTTTCGTGCAGAAACAATTACACCCATAAAGGTGAGAATGAATATAGAAAACGGAGACGCGAAGCGGGTGTATAATTCAACCTCATACACCTCAATGCCGGCAACACCGCGCGACCGCAGCGTGTTAATGTATTCCTTAAGTTCATTAATGGTCAGGCCATCAAATTTCCGGTAATCATTTTCAAATTCCTTAGGATGAATAACCAGGGCGGTGTCCAGTTTAAGGCCCGACCGGGTGAAGGTTTCACGGGCTGGCTTTCCTGCCGATTGAAACAGGGTATCAATCTGCTTAATTCTCCAGTCGTGCAGGGTCCAGGTGTGTTTGGCGGTGTCCCATTCAATGCGGCTGGCATAGAGTTTTTCGACCAGCTTCATGTTCTCAAAACGCTCCATCGTAAAGTGGTAACCCCGGTCACTCAGGTTGTTGTAGTTTTGGATGTAAAGGAATACGTCTTCAGCGACCTGCAGGTGAATATTTCGCTGGCTGCCCCCGATATTTTTTTTCAGGTATTGCATTTCAAAAGCGAGGCGGGTTTTATTGGAGTTGGGTATATTCCATCCGTTCAGGTAGAAACTTACAGCCGCAATTACTGCCGCCCCGATAAAGTAAGGTAGCAATAGCCTTCTGAAGCTAACCCCACTGCTCAGGATGGCAATAATTTCGGTTCGTCCGGCCAGCCGTGCAGTAACATATACGGTAGCGATGAACACGGTTATCGGAGTAACCAAACCGGCAATCCAGGGAAGAAAGTCGGCATAATAACCGGCAATTTCCCACAGCGATAAATTGGCGTTGGCATATTTGTCGGTTTTTTCGGTGTAGTCAATTACCGTGATAACGGCCAGCAGGATAAGCACCACGAAAATGAATGTGCTTAGAAATTGCTTAAGAATATACCGGTCGAGTAGTTTCATGGAGTGGTCGCGCGGTTATTAAAGCCGTGTTGAAATAGTTTTTACCATGGTGTTTTTCCAGCTAACGAATGTACCGGCTTCTATCTGCCTGCGTGCCTCTTTCACCAGCCAAAGGTAAAAGCTGAGGTTGTGAATGGAAGCAATTTGCGAGCCTAATATTTCTTTATTGATAACCAGGTGCCGCAAATAGGCCTTGGAATAAAACCGGCTGGCGAAATTCTCCAGGCCAGGGTCAATTGGTGACAGATCATCCTTCCATTTTTCATTGCGGATGTTGATAATGCCGAGGGTGGTAAACAGCATGCCGTTCCGGGCATTGCGTGTGGGCATTACACAGTCGAACATATCCACACCCAGTGCGATACATTCCAATATGTTTTCAGGAGTACCCACGCCCATGAGGTAGCGAGGCTTGTCTTTCGGCAAAATGCCGCACACGAGGCCGGTCATGGCATACATTTCTTCGTGAGGTTCGCCAACGGATAAACCCCCAATGGCATTTCCGGCCAGTTGCTGGTCGGCAATAAACATAGCCGACTCTTTTCGCAAATCAGGAAATGTACTGCCCTGCACAATGGGGAATA
>CAYNIH010000106.1:2971-8816 GCA_964397115.1 uncultured Roseivirgaceae bacterium
TTTCGTTCATCCGCCTCATGCATCGGCTGAGCCAGGCATGCGTTAACGTCATGGATTTTTTTGCATACCGGTACTCGCACGGGTAGGGGGTACACTCGTCAAATGCCATAACAATATCGGCACCGACAGCCCGCTGAATATCCATTACATTTTCGGGAGAGAAAAAATGTTTTGAGCCGTCAATGTGCGACTTGAAGGTCACCCCGGCTTCATGAATTTTTCGGTTGTCGCTCAGCGAATACACCTGGTATCCGCCACTGTCGGTTAACAGGGGCCGTTTCCATCCGGTAAAGGCATGAAGTCCACCGGCTTTTTCAAGAAGTGAAACGCCTGGCCGCAGGTAAAGGTGGTAGGTATTGCCGAGAATTATTTCTGCACCGATGTCATTTTCCAACTCGCGTTGATGAACAGCTTTAACAGATCCGGCCGTACCCACCGGCATAAAAACGGGTGTATGAATTGCGCCATGGTGTGTTTTAATAAGGCCTGCTCGGGCAGAGCAGCCTGGGTCGTTGGCGATAACGGTAAAGTTCATCGGGTGCAGGCGAACGGGTTTGTGGCAAAAATACCGCAATTCCGTTCACCGGGAAATCGCCCCTGGTTACTCATTAATTCTTTTATGAACAAAAACCCCGGTTATCTTTGTGACAGTAATTATTCACGGGTTTGTCGCTATTGTTTATTGTTTTCCTTGTTGCGCTGGTCATTCAGTTAGTTTATTTTGTTCTTTTGTTCATTGGCATTGGCAGAAAGAACCCTCCAACCCAACCGGGTAAGCCACCGGTTACCGTGTTGGTGTGTGCCCATGATGAAGAACAAAATCTCCGCACGCTGCTGCCTGCTTTGCTGGAGCAGGATTACCCAAACTTTGAAGTAATTGTTGTTGATGACCGGTCGAATGACGGCACCTATGATTACCTCAGGGAACTTTCGGTTGCCGATAAACGGGTACGTGTGGTAAAGGTTGATTACCTGCCCGATCATGTCAATGCAAAAAAGTATGCGATAACGCTCGGTATTAAAGCGGCTACTCACGACTGGCTTTTACTTACCGATGCGGATTGCCGACCCGAGTCAGCCCGGTGGATAACCGATATGAGCCAGTACATGGATGAGGATGCGCGGTTTGTTATTGGATACTCGCCTTACGAACGGCACCGGGGCTTGCTTAACCTGTTTATCCGGTTTGAAACGTTGCTGACGGCCATTCAGTATATCGGTTTTGCTAAACTTGGTATGCCCTATATGGGCGTGGGCCGCAACCTGGCGTACCGTAAATCGTATTTTCTTGTGAACAAAGGATTTAATGCGCTGATGGCTGTTACCGGGGGCGATGACGATCTATATGTTAACCGTCATGCCACAGCGAAAACAGCCCGCATTGCGGTGAGTGCCGATTCACTGGTATGGTCAAAACCGAAACAAACGGTCAGTAATTTTTACGCACAGAAGAAGCGGCACCTGTTTGCCGGTAAAAAATATCGGATGAAACACAAATTTGTATTGGGATTAGCTGTTGGCTCGCACCTGGCTTGCTGGCTGTCGGGTTTTGTATTGCTGGGAACCGGAGTTGAGCCGCTGATGGTTGGAGGTTTGCTGGTTTTGCGAACCATGAGCCTGACTGTGCTTGTTCATGGTGCGGCATTGCGGTTTGGCACCTGGTTTCCGGCCTATGCGGTTCCGTTTTTAGATATTCTTTTCGTCTTTTACTATCTTTCAACGGCACCGGTAGCATTGATTTCAAAACGGGTAAAATGGATGAATTAGACGAAGGGCGGTTCTCCTCAAAGGCACTCGAAGATTTCCGGCTTATTGACGAGGCAGTGTTGAATAATGATGAGCAGGCCTTTGCCAGGCTTATGCAACGCTATAAACGCCCGGTTTATCACATGATCCTGAAAATGGTGCGCAATGTGGATGATGCCGAGGACCTTACCATTGAATCATTTGCCAAGGCATTTCGCAGCCTGCATAAGTTCAAAAAAGATTTCACCTTTTCAACTTGGCTCTTCCGGATAGCCACCAACAACACCATTGACTATATTCGTAAAAGGCGACTGAATACCCTAAGTATTGATAATACATTTACTGACAGCGATGGGGATTCAGTTTCAATTGATGTGGAAGATGAAAACCTCAATCCGCAGGAGGTAACCATTAAGGCGCAAAAAGAAGAATTGATGCAGGTATTTGTTGACAAGCTCCCACCCAAATACCAGAAGCTTGTCAGGTTGCGGTATTTCCATGAACTTTCCTACGAAGAAATTGCCAAAGAACTGGAGGCCCCGTTGGGCACGGTTAAAGCTCAGTTGCACCGTGCCCGTGAACTAATGTATGAGATGGTAAAGAATAAGCGCGATCACATCTGATAATTCTGTTTCAATTGCCGAACGCTGCTGCCATATTCCGGTACTTCCCTTCTTTAACCGAAAGGCAACAAGGGCAATTCAACGATCTGTTGGGTTTGTACAGGGAGTGGAATGAAAAAATCAATGTTATCTCCCGCAAGGACATTGACAACCTGTACATCCACCACGTGCTGCACTCCCTGGGTATTGGTAAAATAGTTTCATTTAAACCCGGTGCACAGATACTGGATGTAGGTACCGGAGGAGGTTTTCCGGGAATACCGCTGGCCATTTTATTTCCTGAAGCCCGGTTTCACCTGGTTGATTCGATAGGAAAAAAGATTACGGTAGTCAGGGCGGTATCAAAGGCACTTGATTTAGCCAATGTTGAGGGTGAACAAGTGAGGGCCGAGCAGCTAAAAGGGCAGTTTGATTTTGTGGTTAGCCGCGCGGTAACCCGGTTAAAAGAGTTTTATAGCTGGGTTCATCAGCGGGTTAAAAAGCGCTCAGTACACCACCTCAAAAATGGCATCCTTTACCTGAAAGGCGGAGAACTGGAAAACGAGATACTGGAATTAAACCGTCCCTGCACCGTATTTCCGCTGCGCGATTTTTTTTCGGAAGAGTTTTTCGAAACGAAAAAAGTGGTTCATATTCCCATTAACTAAATCGGGAATACCGCCAATTCGGTTTGCATTCGGGGTGTCATTCTTTACCAGCACCACTTTTCATTAACAGGTCTTTCATTATTTCAAAACAAAGGGTTTTCAACTCGCTGACGTCTTGTTGCTGGTAATCGTCAATAGCTATTTCATTACCGGCAATTATTTTAATAACACCAGGTTTCAGGTGTAGCGTCCCCGGGGGCATCAGGTTACCGGCACCGATAACCACCAGTGGTAAGATAGGTGTTTGGGTATCCAGTGCGATGCGAAAGGCTCCGTCTTTGAAAGGTTGCAATAGATCGGTCGAGCGGTTTTGTGTTCCTTCAGCAAAGATGAGCATTGAAATGCCTTGCCGGAGAATGCCTTTGGCGTATTCAATTGACTTTTTCCGGCTCTCCGGGTTGCTGCGGTCAACTACCACGGTGGCGGCCTTCACAATGAGGCCGAACACCGGAATTTTCAGTAACTCTTTTTTTGCAATCGGGCGGAACTCACCGGGAATCATCAACCGGATGCCGGGAATGTCCAGGAAGGAAGTATGGTTACTGACGAAGATATATGATCTGCCGGGCACAATGTTTTCCTTTCCGTAAAGCCTGTACCGGATAAAAGTGAGTTTACTGAAGATCCACGACCACAACCACAAAAATTTGTAGCCAATCCAGGTAAAGCGCGGGCCCATTAAAAAAGGCAACAGGATTGCCGGCAGCAGGATAATCATAAACACAGTGAAAACGAGCAGCACCCATGCTGTATAGCTTCTGTTAAGAATCGTGTTGACCATTTGAATAAAAACGGTAAAGTAAAAAAAGTTGACGATAGTCTTTGCCGGCAGGGCCGGTTAACCTAATTTAGACCATTAAACTCTCTCGCATATGAAAAAAATTATCGGTCTTTTTGTTTGTTTTTTCGCACTATCAGGCATCAGTAATGCCCAAACCGAAGTGCCCCCCAAGCGTCCTGACAATATCGGGGTGTCTGATTTTGACGGATTTAAAAACAATGCATTCGATATCCTGGATGAATCTACCCGCTTACGGACTGATGCCACCCGTATTGACAATGAAGTAAAAGGGGGTGTGCTGGCATCCATGACGGTTGATAAAATCCGTCAGGACATTAAGGCATTGCGCGGCATCAGCGAGTCATCGCAGGCGCTTACTCAAAAAATTGGCGACCTGGATGAGCAGGGAAAATCGCTGCTTGCCAATGCTAAAAATGTTAACCCGAAAACAAAAGCTCCGGCAGCTTCCAGCAACACCAACAAATCAATAAAAGGACTGGAAGCGGCACGCAAAAACCTTGACGCTACTGCTTCCTTGGTTAAAGCCAATACCGATTTACTGGTAAACGAACTTAAATCAAGAGGAGAACGTGTGGATTAACCGGTGATGCCATCATGCGGCCTGTTATTTTTGTTTTTATCCTGATTGGTTATTTCTCCGCTGCAATTGCCCAAGACATCTGGGACGAGCTGGGAAAAACGCTGGTAAAAGAAGGAGGAAAACAGGGAGCCCAGCAAAAGCAGGCGCTGGACTCCATTGACTTTCAGTTTGCTATCTCGGTAAACGAAAATGCAGGCTTCTTTGATATTGAACAGAAAGGTGAAGGAATCTCCCGCCTGTTATATGCCCTTCGCGAAGAGGCCGATAAAACCCTGGTAGAAAAGGCGCGCGACTCCCTGCAAGTGGCCCTGTCGTATTATGAGTTGCGTATGTACAAGGTGGCCGAAGAATATTTAGTTGCTGCCAAAGGATTTATGGAACGCAACGAGTTGACCAATGAACTCGTTTACCTTCGCACCCTTTCCAACATGGGCCTGATTTACCTGGCACAGGGAAAAACATCTGAAGCGCAACAATGGATTGAGCACTGCCTTTCGTATAGTGAGCAGACTCTTGGAAAGAAAAGCGCAGCTTACATTGCCAACCTGAACAATAAGGCCAAACTCGATCAATCGCTTGGCAAGTACAATGAGGCGGAAAAAGAATTTGATGAAGCCATTTCGCTTAATGAGAGCGTATTTGGCGAAGGCATGCAAAAGGCTATTTTACTCAACAACAAAGCCATGCTGCTGCAGGCAATAGGCCGGTACCCTGAAGCAGCCGAGTTGATGAAAAAAGCGATGGCATCTTCTACGGTTGCACCAAAGAAAGCACTACAGGGAAAAAAGTCATTCGATAACCGGAAGTTTCAGGCCAACCTGGCCTTTATCTATCAGCTCTCCGGCCAGTTTGCAGAAGCCGAGGCCAATTTCCTGGAGATTAAAAAGGTATTTGACAGGCGCAAACAAGTCAATAACGCAGAGTATGCGGGTTTACTTAATCAACTGGGTATTTTATATATCCAGATGGGCAAAACCGAAAATGTGGAAGGCCTGCTTAAAAAAGGGCAGGAAGTCTATAAGAAGCGCTTCACCGAACAGAATATTTACTACGCCAAAGTTACCAACGATCTCGGCAACTTTTACCGGATGAGTGGCCGTTATGCCGAGGCGGAAAAACAACTGGATAAAGCCTTGTCGGTGCGCGAATCGCTGTTAGGTACCAACCACCCGGATTATGTCAACACCAAAGAGAACCTCGCCATTCTGTATTGGAAATCCGGCCGGATTAACCAAGCTTATATGGCCTACCGCGATGTAATGGACAAGACTATTGATTTTATTAACCGGTATTTTCCGCCAATGAGTGAGGCGGAGAAAACCAGCTATTGGGATGTTACCGCACCCCGCTTTCAACGGTTTTTTAATTTAGCCATCGAAGCCCATGTAGAGCAAAATTATGTAACGCAGGATTTTTTCGATTACCAGATGGCCACCAAGGCCCTGTT
>CAYNIH010000107.1:0-2896 GCA_964397115.1 uncultured Roseivirgaceae bacterium
GAACTTTTTCTTCAAGTTGTTGCGTGCCGATACCCGGGAGGCCATTGAAGGTGACGTTAATGTAATTGATAATGAACGGGTAAAGAAAATAGGCACCTACGCAGCCAACCGGCAAATACGTATTACCAATCCGAATAATAAATCGGGTAACCTTAGCCTGATTGTTGACGTGTTCGGCTACCGTAAAATTCAGCGGGAGATTAATTACATCAATCCGGAAGGTGAGAATATTGGTATAGATGGCGATAACAATGTGGTTGTTCCGTTTGAACTGGTGCGGTTACAAAAAGGTGATATTGCCGTGATGTATAATGTTTACTTCTTTAAAGATGCTGCCGTAATGCGGCCCGAATCGAGGTGGGAAGTGAACAGCCTGCTTGACATGCTAAGGGAAAACCCAAAGTATAAAATAAAGATTCACGGACACACCAACGGCAATGCTCCGGGTAAAATTATTTCCATGAATGAAAAGTCGGACAACTTTTTTGCGTTAGCCAATACGCGCGAAGGTTTTGGATCGGCTAAAAAGCTTTCGCAAGAGCGGGCTGAAGTCATCAGGGCCTACCTGGTAGCCAACGGGGTTGAATCTAGGCGGATGCAGGTAAAAGCCTGGGGTGGCAAAAAGCCGGTAGTTGATAAGTTGCACAGCCAGGCCGAAAACAACGTTCGGGTTGAGATTGAAATATTGGAGCACTGAAGACCCTCACGTTTTTGAATGAGGGGCATCCTCATCAAGCTGACGGCTGATTTCGCGCGTAATTGCATCCAGTTGCCTTCCGCAATCCTTTAGATAGCCTAGGATTAATGGAGTATCCTGTGCGAGTTCTTGCTCCAGGAGGTTAATTAATCCGAGTATACTCGAAATGGGCGCACGGAGTTTATGTGCGATTAAAAAAGCGTATTCTACAAGCTTTTGATTCTTAAGCGAAAGTTCGTGGGTCCGCTCTTCAATGCGATATTCCAGTGTTTTATTCAATTCCTGAAGGGCTGAATTTAGCTTGGCTAATGCCACGGCCTGAGTTTCGATGGCTTCTTTTTGGAGGCTGATCTGATCATTTTTTTCAGTAAGCAGTTGATTGGCTTGCCTGATTTTTTTATGCTGAGAGTACAAAAACCAGCTTAATACAATAACCAGTAAAAGTACCGCACTGATGGCAATAATAATGGTTTGCTGCGTTCTCATTTTTGATTCCTGCAGCTGTTTCTCGGCCCGCAACCGACTGTTTTCACGATTGCGCACCTCTGTTTCATATACCAGTTGAAGGCGATTAATCTGCTCAGTTTTCAGTAAGCTGAATAAGCTGTCCTTCAAGGTATGATACCGGTATAGGTTGCGCATGGCACTGCCGTAGTTGCCTCGTGCGGAATCGAGCATGGCGTATTTCAGAAAATTCGTGGCCAGCAAATCCGTGCCTTTGCGTATAGCCAACAGGTTACGGGCTTGATCAAGGCAAAGTTCGGCTTCTTTAAAACGTTTTTGGTCGCGATACAGGTCTGATTTATCCTGGTTGATTTCTATCAACAACCGGTTATCGCCCAGTGACTGTATAATTTTCTCGGCCCAATCATAGTAATCAACCGACTGTTTGTAATTTTTCTGCCGGTAGGCCACACGGGCAAGGCCCCAGTAGTTGTAGGCGATAACCCGCTGTTCATTATTTTTTAACGCAAGCGATAAACTTTGCTCAAAGTAGTCGATGGCTTTTCGGATATCGCTTATCAGCAGGTAGGCTTCTCCGATGTTGTAAAGCGTAATGGCCCGTGTGTAAGGGTCTTCTCGCTTCAACCGATGAGCGAGCAGCAGGTAGTGCAGGGATTTTTCATAGTCTTTCATGCGCTTATACACTTCCCCGATATTATTGTAGGTTTGCCCCAGGCCGATGCTGTCTCCTATGGACTCATACTGGCGGGCTGCCGTAAGGTAAAAACTCTGTGCCAGGTCGTAAATGCCGTCATACCAATACGAGTTGCCCGTAACGGTAAGGGCACGTGCATAGCCTCGGGTAAAGCCGATGGTGCGGCTTACCTGGGCCGTGTGCTCCGTAATTGCGCGCGAAGCCTCCGTGCTTATGCTGAGGTACTTCATCGCCATTTCATTTAGCTGAATGACATAATTTGAATCGTGAGGCAGTGAGTTAAAACGGCTAAGGCTGTCGGGCAATGCGGGCTGCGCCTTTCCGGAGTGAATAAAAAGAAAACTGCACAGTGCGAATACCGGTATGGAAAATCTCATTAGTGAGTTTTTTTTGCTTACTAATCTGAACCGGTCATCGCTTTCAGCACATCGTGCTGCGTGATGATGTGTACCTGCTGCTTCTCATCGCGAATGAGTACGGCCTTGTTGTCTTTGTTGAGGAGTGAGGAGAGGACGTCCAGCGTACTATCGGGCGCAACAAAGAGCATGGGTTTATCCATTACTTCACCGATGGGTTTATTGCTGAGTTGGGGATCTTCCATCATTTTTTCCAGTAAACCCGAAGAACTGATGCTGCCTACGAAATGATCGTTATCGGTAACAGGAATCTGATCGATTCCTTCGCGGCTCATCAATAAAATGGCTTCGCTTACTTTTGCGTTTTTCGAAACGGTGTACAGGCTTGTGCGGCCATTGCGCGATTGAATAAGGTGACGCGCGGTAGTAGCAAACGGAGTTTCGGCAAAGCCGTGATCTTTCATCCACTGGTCGTTGTAAACTTTGGCCAGGTAACGCGTGCCGTGGTCAGGTAAAAGTATCACCATCACATCGTTTTTCTTAAGATGTTCCTGCGCATACTCAAGGGCTCCGTGTACGGCTGAGCCACTGGACCAGCCTACAAACAATCCTTCTTCCTTAGCTAATTTGCGGGTCATTAACGCTCCGTCCTTATCGGTAACCTTGATAAAAAGGTCAATTACA
>CAYNIH010000107.1:2906-8801 GCA_964397115.1 uncultured Roseivirgaceae bacterium
TCGAAGTCAACGTTCTTAGGCAATATGTCTTCGCCAAAACCTTCAGTGAGGTAGGGGTAAATTTCCTTTTCGTCAAAGATTCCCGTCTCCTTGTATTTTTTAAACACCGAACCATAGGTATCGATACCCAAGGCAAAAATATTTTTGTTCTGCTCTTTTAAATATTTTGCTGTTCCGCACATGGATCCGCCTGTGCCCACGGTGGCAACGTAATGGGTAATTTTTCCATCGGTCTGATTCCAGATTTCCGGTCCTGTGGTTTCGTAATGTGCTTTTGCGTTGCTGGGGTTATCGTACTGGTTAGGATAGATGGAATTGGGAATTTCCTTGTTTAGCTTGCGGGCAACGGAATAGTACGATCGCGGGTCATCCGGTTCTACGTTGGTAGGACAAACAATTACCTCGGCCCCCACGGCACGCAAGATATTGATCTTTTCCTGGGATTGCTTATCGGCCATGGTAAAGATGCATTTGTACCCTTTGGCAATGGCGGTGAGGGCCAGGCCCATACCGGTATTACCCGATGTTCCTTCAATGATGGTGCCTCCTGGTTTTAATACACCTGCTTTTTCGGCATCCTCAATCATTTTAAGGGCCATCCGGTCTTTGGTAGAGTTGCCGGGGTTAAAATACTCCACCTTTACCAGGATGGTTCCCGGTAGGTCGCGACCCAGTTTATTCAGCTTAATAAGGGGGGTGTTTCCTATGGTTTCAATAATGGAATTATAGACCTTCATAGTGGCAAAAGTACCCAAAAATGCGCTTTTTAACAGGCAGTGTAAGGAAACATGATTTTTGGAACCAAAGTGCTGTTACGTAGGCTGGCCGAAGTGGATTTAAGCTCGGCCATTTCTTTATATTTGTTGTTTAAATTGGCTTTAATGGAATAACCGGATACCTATGAGAAGGAAAATTTTACTGCTACTTGCTTTTTTGGGTCTTGTCAGTTTTACACCCCTGTTTTCGCAGGCTACGTTTACCTCTATTGCGAGCGGTGATTGGAATGGCGGGCTTTCGGTTTGGTCAGTAGTCGGAATAGACGGGGATAATATACCCGATGCCGATGATGAAGTAATTATTGCCACCGGCCATACCATTAATGTAAATGTGAACGCTGCCTGCAATACGCTTACCCTCAACGGTACCGCCAACCTCTTTTTTAATACCAACACCCGAACACTCAATGTAAACGGGCTGATGACTATGAATGGCAACAGCCAGGTTTCCGGAAATAACAACAGCAGGGTGCTTAATTTAAATAACAATTTTAACATACCTGCAGGCCAGACCGGTACAATTGGTGGAGTACAGGTCAATCAAACTGCTCCGCAGACGTTTACCATAAGCGGAACGTTTGTTCCCTCTAGTGCTACGGGCGCCAAAACGCTGGGCAACGTAATTATTAACTCCGCAGGAAGTTGGTCGGCTACGGCAAATGAAACCTACACGATCAACAATCTCACGCTCTTTAACGGTGCCACCATTGACGGGAGTGTTAATGCCAGTATTGTTGCTAATGGAAATCTATTGGTTCAACCATCTTCACCCGGCTTGCATTGCAGAATTGGCCGGATTAACCTTCGCATAAACGGAACTACCACCCTGGTGGCCAATGCATACTTTGAATTCACCAATTCAAATGCAGGGACAAAAAGATTTGAAAACACTATTACCGTTAATCTGGGTGGTACCTGGGATAATACGGTTGGAGAAGATCCGGTTATTAATTGCAGCATCATCAATAATGGAGTATGGCCAGTGCCTACCGGAGGCAACGGGAGATACGATGTTAATGCAGGAGGTTCCTATACCTACTCGGGTAACGCAGAAATTGGAATAACCCGGCTGCGCCTGCAAAATGCCAGCACAGTTACCAATACCGGTATCCTAAGGCTTACCCGTGCGGGAGGCCAGAATCTTTCTGTTGAAAGTGGCTCCACTTTCATTAATGGTAACGGCACTTCAGGCTACCTGATCATGACTGGAGACGGAGCCGTTGTGGATGTTGTTGGCGCCCTAAGCAGCGTGAACTTTTCAGCGCCTAATAATACAGTAGAATATTCTGGTGCGGTAAACCAAACTATTTATCCTACTACATACCATCACATCAACGCATTAAATGGATCAACAAAGACCATCAACGGTACCACCACCGTGAATGGCAACTTCACTATTAATAGCACTACGTTGGTGGATGTTACAGGGGGCAACGACCTGGTTGGCCCCGGAAACCTGATCATGACCGGCACGAGCCGCATTCGTATTTCTTCAGCAGGCACCGTTCCCGGGCTTACCGGTACGGGTCATTCGCTGGCTACAGGTACCACCATCGAGTTAAACCGGGGCGGTGCGCAAACCGTAGCCCCCAGCGCGATTTATCCCTATCAGAATCTGCACATTTCCGGTGCCGGGGGCTCCAATGCCGATATGTCGGCAGTAACGGACGTTGCCGGCAACCTCATCTTTACCAACCAGGGCCGGATGAGTAACAATGCGGTACTTACGGTAGCGGGAACATTTAACTATACCTCCAGCGCTACCACCACACTGGCCAACAACATTACAGTTAGTAATTTCATCTTTGCAAACGGGGGGCTTAATTACAGCGGCCGAACCATTACCATTAATGGCAATGATGGCACCTGGACCTTCAATGGAGGGGGAGGAGTGTTTACCACCGATGCATCCAGCCGGGTGATCTTCAGTACCGGCACCAATCAGCGCATTACCGGGTCAGCTGTAACAACGTTTTCGGGATTAGAAGTGAATAACCCAAACGGGGTTACGCTTGACGGTTTGAATGCCAACGTTTCAAATAACCTGTTGTTTACCAATGGCAACCTCTTTACCGGCACCAATGTGCTCATTGTAACCTCGGCTACTGCCACGGTTACACCAACCGGTGGTTTTGTAGAAGGTACTTTGCGCAAGCCCATTATTACTGGTTCACCCACGGTAACGTTTGAGGTCGGCACGGGAACATCCTACACCCCGGTAACTATGTCATTTGCATCCGTTACAACAGCCGGTAACTTTAATGTTTCTTCAACGGCCGATGATCATCCCGATATTTTAGGCTCTAATATTGAACCCAACCGTTCTGTAAATCGGTATTGGACGCTTTCCAACATCGCAGTAGTGTTTACTACTGTTAACATCGTATTTAACTTTCAGTCTTCTGATTTGGACCCACTTGCTGATTTTTCAAACTTTAGTATCCGCAGATATGATCTTTTTAATTGGTCATCAGCTACGGTAGGAACGCGCACAGCTACTTCCACCCAGATTTCCGCTGAGACAAATGCCAACCTGCCATCGGCATTGATTCGCGTTTATCAGATAGGAGAGCTTATTCCTACCAGCGGAACAGCCAACCGCCTGACTGGTACCCAAAACTGGAGTAACCCTGCCACTTGGATTCAAAACCGTACAGGCACGGTAACCTTTACAACCGGCAGCGCTGCCGTAACAGGTATTGGTACCTTGTTCACAACGGAACTGGTGGTAGGTGACGTACTGATGCTGCAAACCAGCCCGGGTACAGTGCGTGGAACGGTTCAGTCCATTACCGATAATGAAAACCTTGTACTAACAGCCAATGCTTCGGCTACAGCAAGCGGTGGGTATGGCAGGCAATACGTACCCAACACCATTAACGATGCGGTTACCATAGGCAATTCGAACATTACGCCTGATGCGGCTACGACCATAACCTTGGATATGAATGCCACCGTGAACTCGCTTGACATCAACACAACGGCCAGCCCACGCGCTACGGCCCAGGTGCTTACGCACGCAGGAACCAATTCGCTTACGGTACAAACCAATGTGCGGGTGAACCAGCCGGGAGGCAGCGTAACCGATGCGTGGAATATTAATGCCGGTTCGGCTACTACCGGTGGGAATGTGCAGATTGGCGGAACCGTTAATAACGCCACTCGCATTGCTCGTGTTGTGATTACAACCGGAACGCTGAACGTTGGAAGCAACCTTGTTTTCAGCACATCAAACAATGCAGGCAACGAAGTAACGGCCGTATTGGATATGAGTGGTGGCAATGGGAGGGTGAATCTTTCGGGCCTATTAAGCTTTGTCAATAACCGCGGAACGCTTACAGCCGGCACATCGGGCAGTGTATTCAATTACAACCGTACAAGCGGGAGTCAGACTATTCTATTTCCATCATCTTCTCCAGCAGCATGGGCTTACCATAACCTGTATTTAAATAATACCCACTCATCGGGTATTAACCTTGCCGGAGGAATTACTGCGACAAATGTAACCGGTGATTTGCGAGTTCAATCCGGACTGTTTAGGGTTGGTAATGCAGATATTGTAGGAAATGCCTCCCGTACATTTCAGGTGGCAGCCGGGGCCACTTTTCGCATGGAGGGAAATCGTGTATTTCCTACAGGATTTGGCACGTTTGATTTGGGCACAACCTCGCCTTTTGGTACAGTAATCTATCAACATTCGAATAGTCAGAATATCGCCATACATAATTACGGGCATTTAACGTTAAGAAACCCTAGAAACTACTCCATCTTGAACACTACGTTAAATATTGCAGGCGATCTAACAGTTGGCGATGGAACATCGGCTACGGTCATGCAGGATGAGGCAGGTGGAGGGGCATCGGCATTAACCGTAGGCGGCAACATAACAATTGCTGCCAATGGTCGCCTTCGTGCGGATAACAATAGTGGAATTTCTACCATTACCATTGGTGGGAATTGGGTTAATAACTCTACAGCAGGTGGCAGCCTCGGCTTTGACGAAGGTACCGGAACGGTGGTGTTTAACAGCCCTGCCTCTAATACGCTGCAAACCATTGGCGGCACAACGGCCGAAACCTTTTATAACCTTACGCTCAACACCAGTGCGGCTACCGATGTGGTACGGATCCTAAATAATACCACGGTAAGTAATGTGCTTAACCTGGCGCAAGGTGAACTCGATTTGAACTCGCTCACGTTAAGTATAACCAATAACAGCACCGGTGCTATTACACGTACTAACGGGTATGTAAAAAGCGAAGACAATACCGACCCGTATGGAACCTTGCGGTGGCTTACCGGAACGTTAACAGGCTCTTTTGTCTATCCTTTCGGTAAATCCAGTACGGAATACATCCCGTTCACGCTCAACATCACATCTGCCGGAAGCCCTGCTGCCGGAACGATGTCTTTATCCACTTATCCTACGGGGGTTGACAACACGCCTTACCCTACCGGTGTTACAAACCTTAGCGGTACCAGCGGGGGTACCTCTGTTGTGGATCGTTTCTGGGTAATTACCCCGAACGGATATACAGGTACCCGTCCAACTTCTACCATGACGTTTACCGCAACCCTGGCCGAAATCGCCACTACAGGGGCAACTACTGTAAATGCCCAACGCTGGGCGCCATCCAATACCTGGGAGCCCGCTTTGCCGGGTCAAACCTACAACCTGGTTGCCGGAACGGTGACCGTGCCGGGCGTTAACCAATATTCGCCATGGGCGCTTGCCGATATTGCCGCCCCGCTGCCGGTAGAAATGAAATCGTTTGACCTGGTAGCACATGAGGAATTTGTGGAAGTGCTCTGGTCAACGGCTTCGGAACTGAACAATGACTTCTTTACCGTGGAGAAACGCTTTGAAACAGCGGAGTCGTTTGAGGTTGTAACCGAGGTGGCTGGTGCGGGAACGACCAACCGGGAAACCAACTACCGGGTAGAGGATCGTTCAGTTTCACCCGGCACCTGGTATTACCGCATTAAACAAACCGATTTTGATGGTACCTATACCTACTCAGCCGTTAAGTCGGTGTTGGTTTCCGGACAGGGGCTGTGGCGCATTTACCCGAACCCTTCCAATGGTGAAAACTTTACTGTACAACTCACGGGTGCCGAG
>CAYNIH010000108.1:0-8723 GCA_964397115.1 uncultured Roseivirgaceae bacterium
TGAATCATGTAATCTTTTAACCGGTTGGTGAATACCTGTCCGATGTTGGCAGGAGCCAGTTCGGTATTATTGTAGAATTCCTGGATAGAAATATTTTTGGCGTTGGTGGTAGCTCCCTGAAACGAATAGATACCGCACGAAGAAAAATGGGTGAGCAACACCATTGCCATACCGGTAAAGCACCCGGTCAGGCAGCGGGCTATACTATTCTTCCAGCTCATATTGCTTAATTTTACGATACAGGGTTCGTTCAGAAATACCCAAATCGCGTGCCGCATATTTGCGCTTGTTGTTATTCTTTCGCAGGGCGCGTATAATCAATTCCTTTTCCTTTTGTTCGATTGACAGTGAATCGTCTTCAGTTTCATGGCTGATGTCCTGCACCTCCACATCGGTTTCATGGCCGATTTCCTTTGAGGTGGGGTTCAGGTTCAGCACTACGCGCTCTTCCTGCGGTTTTGTCTCCGGAAGGTGTATTCCATCGAACAAGCCGGGATTTTCTTTGACCAGCTGGGCGGCACTTCCCTGACGGGTTAGCAAGTCAAGAACGATGCGCTTCAGGTCAGCCACATCTTTTTTCATATCGAAGAGTACCTTGTACAGGATGTCTCGTTCGGAAAACGATTCCGTTGACGAACCGCCATTGTGGTAAAGGGCCGGCAGCGTGGTTTCTTTCGGAAGATAATGATACAGTTTTTCCGCGGTTATCTCTTTCTCGTCAGTAGACAGAACCGAAATTTGCTCCACCAGGTTTTTCAATTGCCGGATGTTACCCGGAAACCGGTACTTCAGTAAGGCTTCTTTAGCATCCTCGGTGAGCACTATGGGTTTTACCTTGTATTTCTCGGCAAAGTCGGTTGCAAATTTTCGGAATAACAGTTCAACGTCTTTTCCGCGCTCCCTCAGAGGTGGAACAAAGATGGGCACACTGCTTAGCCGGTAATAGAGGTCTTCGCGAAATTTACCCTCTTCAACATTGCGCAGCAGGTTAATGTTCGTGGCGGCCACCACGCGCACATCGGTTTTCTGTACCTTGGATGAACCTACTTTTATAAACTCTCCATTTTCGAGCACGCGCAGCAAGCGAGCTTGTGTGCCCAGGGGCATTTCACCGATTTCATCAAGAAAGATGGTGCCCCCATTGGTCACTTCAAAATATCCTTTGCGCGATTCGTGTGCACCGGTAAATGATCCCTTTTCATGACCGAACAATTCGGAATCAATGGTGCCTTCAGGAATGGAGCCGCAGTTGATAGCGATAAACTGACCGTGTTTACGCGGGCTCAGGTAATGAATAATTTTTGAAAAGATCTCTTTTCCCACCCCGCTTTCACCGGTAATCAGCACCGACATGTCGGTAGGGGCAACCTGCATGGCAACACGAACGGCATGGTTAAGCATGGGGGAATTTCCGATAATTCCAAACCGTTGTTTTATGCTTTGAATATCTGCATCTTGCATAGCCATTTACTCATCTGCGATTACTTCACCAAATAAGGTAGCGGCAGTACAACGTTGAATTACTACCGTTACATAGTGGCCCTTTTGAATATTTTCTTTCGGAAATACGACTACTTTGTTAGACGAAGTTCGTCCCTGCAGGTGGTTGGCCGAGCGCTTTGAAGGCCCTTCAACCAGCACCCGATGGGTTTTGCCAATTTCCTGCTGGTTTCTGATCAGTGAATGCCCGTTTTGTCTGCTGATGATTTCATTAAGCCTCCGTTTCTTGATTTCGGCAGGGACGTTATCAGTTAGTTTACGGGCTGCCAGTGTACCCGGTCGTTCGGAATAATGAAACATATACGCAAAGTCGTACACCACTTCGTCCATCAGGCTAAGCGTATCCTGGTGCTCCGCTTCGGTTTCGGTACAGAAGCCGGTGATGAAGTCAGAAGAAATTCCGCAATCGGTTCCCAGTATAGCCCGAATGCTATTGATTTTATCCAAGTACCACTCGCGGGTGTAGCCTCTGTTCATCAGTTCAAGAATCCGCGAATTGCCGCTTTGCACCGGCAGGTGAATGTATTTGCAAATGTTTTCATACCGGGCCATCGTATGCAATACCTCATCGGTAATGTCTTTCGGATGCGAAGTGGAAAAACGTACACGCATGTCCTTGCCAATTTGAGCAACCTGTTCAAGCAGTTGAGCAAAATTTACAGTCTGGTTAATGCCTTTTCGCTCAATCAACGCTTTATTGTTTACTTCAGGGCTCCATTTATAAGAGTCAACATTTTGTCCCAGCAGGGTAACCTCACGGTATCCGTTTTCAAAAAGCGCCTTGGCTTCGTTAACAATGGATTGCGGATCGCGGCTCCGTTCGCGGCCCCGCGTAAGGGGCACCACGCAAAAGGAGCACATGTTATCGCACCCGCGCATAATTGAGATGAAAGCGGTAACTCCGTTGGAATTGAGTCGAACCGGGGCTATATCGGCATAGGTTTCTTCCCTTGAAAGGAACGTGTTAACGGCCCGCTCGCCATCGCCTGCCTGATTGATTAGGCGGGGCAGATCGCGGTACGCATCCGGCCCGGCCACGAGGTCAACGATTTTTTCTTCTTCCAGTAAATTCGTTTTCAGGCGTTCGGCCATGCAGCCGAGCACACCAATCATCAACTCAGGTTTCCTGCTTTTGATTGTATTAATCTGAGCGAGCCTGTTTCGCACGGTTTGTTCGGCTTTTTCGCGTATTGAACAAGTGTTCAGGAATACAACGTCTGCCTGATTGATGTCTGCTGTGGTATCAAACCCTTCTTTCTGAAGGATGGAGGCCACGATTTCGCTATCCGAAAAGTTCATCTGGCATCCATAACTTTCGATGTACAGTTTGCGGCCTTTTCCGGTGGCTGATTCCGGCAAAACCCTTATTTCGTTTGTTTGCTGCCCCTCAATAATGCTGATATCGTCAATTAATTGTTGCATGCTCTGGAAAACAGGGAGCAAAAGTAATAATTTTATTGCTAAATATGACAACTTGTCAGTAAAGTAACATGGCAATAATAAAATCAGTTCGTGGTTTTACTCCGCGATTCGGTCAAAATTGCTTTTTAGCCGATGGAGCCGTTGTAGTTGGGGAAGTCGTGATGGGCGATAACTGTACGGTTTGGTTTAACGCGGTAGTACGTGGCGATGTGCATTCCATTACCATTGGCAACAATACGAACATTCAAGACGGAGCGGTTCTGCACTGCACTTACCAGCGGGCAAAACTCGTTATCGGCAGTAATGTTTCGATTGCTCACAATGCCGTGGTGCACGGTTGTACGGTTGAAGATAATGTGCTAATTGGCATGGGTGCTATCATCATGGATGATGCCGTCATTGGATCCAACTCGGTAATCGCGGCCGGGGCCGTTGTACTTCCTGGTACGCAGGTGGAGCCTGGCACTGTGTATGCCGGTGTGCCGGCAAGGAGAGTAAAGGATGTTTCGCAGGAAATGCTGGAAGCCATCAGGCGTACGGCAAAAAACTATCCAATGTATGCCGGGTGGTTCCGGTAGTTATTTGTGGTGGTTGAAGTTCTCAGTTATATTTGCCCGCTAATTAGCCATCATGAAAAACATCTTGATTGTTCTCAACACTGTACTGCTGATAGCAGTGGGTGGATTGTATTATCTTTATTTTTCCGGTTCCCGGTCTGGCACCCCTTCCACTACGGGTGCTGCGCCAGGCAGCCTTTCCGTAGCCTACATTAACGCTGATTCAGTGCTTAAACATTATGAATACATTAAAGCTTCGGCTGAGATCCTGGAAGCAAAAAAGAAAAAAGTTGAGCAGGATTACCGGAACCGTGCTGAAAGCCTTCAGGGAGAAATCACTGCCTATCAGCGTAACATGAATAACATGACAATCGGGCAGGTGCGTACGCTGGAAGAAGATTTGGCACGAAAACAACAGAACCTTCAGTTATTTGAACAGCGTATTACCCAGGAACTTATGGGTGACCAGGCCAAACTGAATGAAGAATTATACAAACGGGTTACGGCATTTTTAAAAAAATACGGTGAAGCCAAAGGCCTTCATATGGTCTTTAAACTTGATCCGGGCAGCGACATCCTGTACGGTCAAGGTGCTTTGGACATTACCAATGATGTAATTGCCGGTTTAAATGAAGAATACCATGCTGAAAAAGAAGCAGCCACCAAAAAATAGTAGGTGGGAGTTAATACATCAGGGAAGGGTCTGACAGGAAAGGTCAGACCCTATTTTTTTATATTTGCTAAACGGATATGAGGTCAGCCATTACCAGGTCATTACGGATTACCAGCAAGGAGCAACAGCAGGTTGCCTTTATGCTGGCAACCGGTTTTTTTATGGGGGTATTTATCGCCACCTACCAGGTAACTGCCGATTCACTTTTCCTCAACCGGATGGGCGAATACCTCAACAGGGCCTTTCTGATTGCGGGAATTCTGGGCATTCTTTCCACGGCATCATTCTCGTTCTTTCAAAACTATATCCGGTTTTCAGTACTTACCCTGGTGGTGATCGGTATCATCTTCAGTTTTACGATTGGGGTCTACATCCTGCTTACGTTAGGTGACCCGGAGTGGCAACGCAACGTAGTTTTTGCCATGTATTGTGCCTCCGGCCCGATGGTTGCGTTGCTGATGCTGAGTTACTGGGGCACCTTTGGAAGGTTGTTCAATTTCAGGCAGTCGAAGAACATCATTGGCTGGATTGACACGGGTCAGTTAATCGCGGCTATTTTTGCCTCGTTTCTAATTCCCTTCACGGCCTTCCTGCTTCCTGAAACCAGCGATTACCTGATGGTTTGTTGCGTCAGCATCCTGCTGATGGGCGTTTTACTTGCCATTATTGCGGCAAGGTTCCCGCTATCCAAAAATGACCCGCATGAATTTGATGCCGAAGTAAGACGGGAAACAAGCGTTCGGAGGATGTTTTCCGACCGGTACATTCTTGTGATGTCGATGGTGCTGATGGTTTCAATGGCCGTATTCATTTTTAACCAGTATTCCTTCCAGCAGATGGTGAAGGAACAATACCCTGACCAGCGTGCACTTACCGATTTTATCGCGTTTTTCACTGCTGCCGTTTATGGTTTAAGCTTATTAATGCAAACATTTGTTAATCAACGAATTATCAGTAGCTATGGCCTTCGTACCTCGTTGTTTATTCTACCCATTGTTCTTGCTGTATTTGCGGTAGGGTCCATTGTAACAGGAGCTTTTTTTGGCTTTCACAAAGAGGCTTCTCCTGCAGGGTTTGTCTATTTCTTCCTCTTTATGGCCATGAGCCGGTTGTTTAACTGGACGCTACGCGATTCCCTGGAAACTCCTGTTTTAAAGTTATTTTTTATCCCACTCGACAACCGGGTTAGGTTTAGCCTTCAGGCAAAGGTAGAAGGCCTTGTAAACGAAAGTTCCCGTTTTGTAGCCGGCTTGGTGATATTTGGTTTAAGCCTCCTTCCATGGTTTGACGTCATCCATGTATCCATCATCCTTGCCTTGCTGTCGGGTGCATATTTTATAGTTATCAGCAGGCTTTATACCGGTTATAAAAATAAGATTCGGATTAAGCTTGAAAGTCCTGATTTACAGCAGGATAAACTTGAAATCGGGTTTACCCAAATAACCCAAAGGCTTGAAAACATGCTTGTTTCTACAGATAATAAGAAGGCTGTTTTTTCTTATAAACTACTGGAAAAGATTAATGCCAGCCAAACCCCGGTTTGGGTAAACACGCTCATCCGCCATGAGGATGAGGCCGTGCGGCACTATGCCCAGGAGCGGATGAATGAAATGAAAGGATTGTCGGTATCGGATCGATACGTTATCCGAATTGATCCGGATAAAGCAAAAATAGCCGAAAAAAATTTGCTGAGTGAGTCCGACCTGAAGATGATCCTGGATAACGATGGGGATATTACAAAAGCCCGCATTCAGCGCCTGGCTCGCTCCGGCAATGTTAACGACCGGCAATATGCTGCCGAGTTGTTGATGCATACTGCGGCTGACGATTCGATCTCCTTTTTGATAGAGTTGCTCAATGACCCCGAAACAAAAGTCAGGAGTACGGCCATCAAGACGTCTATAAAAAAGCATAATGCTGAAGTAATTAATGCCATCATTGACAACATGGCGAACCCGGTCTTCAGCAACCAGGCCATGAATGCATTGGTGCTGATTGGCCCGAAAACGTTACCTGCCCTGGAGTCAGCCTTTTACAAAAGCGGCCAGAGTACTCACCTGATGCAACGGATAATACAGACGATGGGCCGAATTGGCGGACAGCGGGCTAAAGACATGCTGTGGAACAAAATTGACTACCCGAATAAGGTAATTGTTTCGCAGGTACTGCTTTCCCTTGGCGAATGCGGATTCAAGGCCAGCCTTTCGCAGGTAACGCGTATCAAATATGCCATTGAAACGGATATTGCAGATTTACGCTGGAACTTAAGTGCTATACAGGAACTTGGCTCTGCGGAGAATAATAGACACATTATCAACTCATTACGGTGGGAGATTCAAAATGATATTGAGCACATCTACATGCTGTTGGCCATGCTCTATGATACCCGTTCGATTCAGCTTGTAAAGGAAAATATTGAAAGCGGCACTACCGAAGGAATAACCTATGCTATTGAACTGCTTGATGTCTTTCTTTCCGATCAGCTAAAGCAGCGAATCATTCCCGTACTGGATGAATTATCCGATGAGGAACGGATTAAACGGCTTGATATTTTTTACCCACGGGTGAAACTAGATGCGCGCCTGGTACTCAAGTTTATAATTAACCGCGATTTTACCCAGTCAAACCGCTGGACCAAAGCCTCCGTTTTGTATCAGATTGGCAATCAGCGCATCAGAGAATTCAAGCTGGATTTGATCGCCCAGATGTTTAATCCGGATGTTCTTATCCGTGAAGTAGCCGCCTATGCGTTATGGCTGATTGATCCGAAGGAATTTGAGGATAATTCCATTCGCTTGGGGATGGCCCGGAAAAAGGAACTTGACGAAATCGTGCTTACCAACCGATTAAGTCGCTTCAGTAAGGTTTTGTTCTTTATGAACATGAATTTATTCGAAGGTATCCCTGGTATTACGCTAACTTATCTGGCTGATATCAGTGTTGAACTCAGCGTTAAAGAGGGTGTTAGCTTGCCCCTTGATGAAACGGTGAACAACGATTTTTTGGTCGTTGTGAAGGGCGAGGTAGATTTTTATCAAAAGGGTTCATTTACCGCCACCTTCACTGCAGGTGAATTTATCGGGGAGATGCTGGCCATGCCCGATTTTTTAAATACAAATCTGATAATCACTAAATCTCAGGTTACCATCCTGAAAATCAATAAAGACCAGTTTTACGAATTGCTTTCTGACCACGTTAAACTTGCCGATAGGGTGATTGAATTTGGCTGAAATTTGTGATTGCGGCTTAAAATCGCTTACTTAGGGTCTATTTTTTAAACTAAAAGCGCTTATTTACTTTTTTAAACTAATAATTGAAGTGTGGCCTTAACTTTTCAGCTTCAAATTGTTAAATTTCAGGTTCTTCACAGCGCCATATGCTGAGTCAGCCGATACATACCCAACCCCGACAGGAAGTACCGGAAGTGCTGACCGACTTTCAGCCTGATTCAGTTAATCCATTTCCGGGTTTACGGCCATTTACTGTTGACGAATGCCATCTCTATTTTGGCCGCGAAGATCAGGTTGATGAAATTTTGTTAAAACTCGCTACACACCATTTCGTGTGCGTGATGGGCTATTCCGGAAGCGGTAAATCTTCATTGATGTCGTGCGGACTTGTGCCCATGTTGTACGGGGGGTTTGTATCCCACTCCAGTCCCCATTGGCATGTGATCATCACGCGACCCGGCACATCGCCAATGGAAAACCTTGCTGAATCAGTTATTCAATATCTGGTGCAAAACAAACGGATTCAGCAGGAGGATATACCGGTTTACCGGGCCATAATTATTTCGGTTTTACGAAGTGGTCCGAATGGGTTGGCTGAAGTTTCGCGATTCCTACAAACCTTCCGTCAGGACAACGTCTTCTTCATGCTCGACCAGTTTGAAGAATTGTTCCGTTACCAGGATGCGACTAACAGCACTAACGCGGAAAACGATACCCAGGCTTATGTTAACTTGATCCTGCATGCCATTAAGCAAACAGATACGCCTGTTTTTGTTGCGATAACCATGCGTTCGGATTTTATAGCCAAATGTGCAGCGTACCCAGGACTTACCCAGGTTATTAACCAGAGCAACTACCTGGTTCCTCAAATGACCCGCGAGCAAAAAAAGCTTGCCATTGAAGGTCCGGTTGCAGTTGCCGGAGGTAAAATATCGCAACGCCTGTTAAAAAAGTTGCTCAGCGACATGGGCAACAATCAGGATCAACTTCCCATTTTACAGCATGCTTTAATGCGGACGTGGGATTATTGGGTAAAAAACCATGAGCCGGGCGAACCCATGGATATTCGTCATTACAATGCCATTGGCCGGATAGAACAGGCGCTATCCCAACATGCCAATGAAGTGCTCGAAGAACTATCACCGCGGGAAAGAGAAATTGCCGAAGTCCTTTTCAAAAACATTACCGAAAAACGTTCTGACAGCAGGGGTATGCGCAGGCCAGGAAAGTTGGGCCTTATTGCCCGACTGGCCGATGCCGATGAAGAGGAGATGATTGCCGTAGTAGAGCATTTCCGCAAACCCGGCCGGTCTTCGAGAAGCACGGCATCTGGGTGCCCGA
>CAYNIH010000109.1:0-2029 GCA_964397115.1 uncultured Roseivirgaceae bacterium
ATCAGCCCGAGGTTTCCTTCGTTGATCAGATCGCCAATGGATAAGCCCTGATTCTGATATTGCTTGGCTACCGAAACAACAAAGCGAAGGTTGGCCTTGGTTAATTTTTCAAGAGCGATTTGATCGCCCTCTTTAATCCGTTTGGCCAGTTCCACTTCTTCGTCAGGGGTAAGCAGGTCAACCTTACCAATTTCCTGAAGGTACTTATCCAGGGACTGGCTTTCGCGGTTGGTAATCTGCTTGCTGATTTTTAACTGTCGCATGCCGTATATAAAATCAGTGTGGTAACAATATAGGTTCTAAAGTTAGTTCCTGTCAATGTTAAGTAAGTCCAAAATCGGGATTATTCGCTTGGCGCGGTCTCCTTTTTAGGCGGTTTGGGCAGAAGAACCTTTCTGGAGAGCCTGAATTTCCCGGTTTTTTTGTCCACGTCAACCAGTTTTACCTTAATTTCTTCGCCTACTTCAAGTACGCCATCCATCGTTTCAAGCCTTTCCCACTTAATCTCCGAAATATGCAATAATCCGTCTTTTCCGGGCATAAATTCAACAAATGCACCAAATGGCATAATGGATTTGACCTTTCCGTCATAAACCTGGCCGATTTCGGGAACGGCCACAATGGCCTTGATTCGCCTTAGGGCAGCATCCATTACGTCTTTACTAGCTGCGAATACGTTTACAACGCCCTTATTGTTTACTTCTTCAATTACCACGGTAGCGCCCGTAGTGTTTTGAATATCCTGAACCACTTTACCGCCAGGGCCGATTACCGCTCCAATCATCTCTTTTTCGATGATGATTGTTTCGGCACGCGGGGTATGAGGCTTGAGGTCAGGTCGAGCCTGTGCCAATGTCTTTTTCATCTCATTGAGGATGTGAAGGCGACCTTCTTTAGCCTGTTCAAGGGCTTCCTGCAAGAGTTCATAGGTCAGGCCGTCAACTTTCAAATCCATCTGGCAGGCTGTAAGGCCTTTTTCGGTGCCCGTAGTTTTAAAATCCATGTCGCCCAGGTGGTCTTCGTCTCCCAGAATATCCGAAAGGATAGCGTATTTACCGGTTTTCGAATCGGAAATCATACCCATGGCAATGCCTGAAACCGGTGCCTTAACCGGCACACCGGCATCCATTAACGCCAGCGAACCAGCGCAAACGGTAGCCATTGAGGAGGAACCGTTTGATTCGAGTATATCGGAAACCACCCGGATGGTGTATGGATTTTCCGTGTCGGCAGGAAGCACTTGCTTTAATCCGCGTAACGCGAGGTTTCCATGACCTACTTCCCTTCGGCCGGGGCCCCGGTTGGGTTTTACTTCGCCTGTGGAAAAGCCCGGGAAGTTGTAATGCAAAATAAACTTGCTTGACCCGCTGAACATGGCTCCGTCAATCAATTGTTCATCAAGCTTGGTTCCCAGGGTTACCGTGGTGAGCGATTGGGTTTCGCCCCGGGTAAACAGCGCTGATCCGTGAGTTGAAGGCAGAAGGTCAACTTCAGTATATATCGGCCTGATTTGCTTCGTATTACGGCCATCCAGCCGTATTCCTTCATTCAGTACGAGATCGCGAGCTGCCTTCTTATGAATGTCGTGATAGTATTTCTTTACCAGATCCTTGTTAACGGTTGTGTCTTCCGGAAGGGCGGCCAGGTACTCTTCAAGAATTTGTTCAAAAGCTGCACTCCGCTCTTTCTTGTTTTTTATCTGGCGTTTAGCCACTTCATATACCTTGGGGTACAGCAGGTCAAATAGTTGATTTTTAAGCACTTCATCTTTCACCTCGTGGCTGTACGAGCGTTTGGTTTCTCTGCCCAGTTCTTTTACCATTTCCAACTGCAGGTGGCACTGAGCTTTAATGGCTTCGTGGGCAACTTTAAGCGCCTCCAGCACTTCCGCCTCGCTTACTTCCTTCATTTCGCCTTCCACCATCAGAATATTGTCGATGGAGGCCCCTACTATCAGGTCAATATCAGCCTGATCCTTTTGTTCAAGGGTTGGATTAACTACAAACTGGCCGTTAACGCGGGCAACCCT
>CAYNIH010000109.1:2039-8432 GCA_964397115.1 uncultured Roseivirgaceae bacterium
TCGGATATCGGGCCGCCCCAGGGAATATCGGAGATTGAAAGGGCGGTTGAGGCTGCGAACGCAGCCAGGGCATCAGGTAGGGCATTAGGGTCACCGGAAATCAGGTAAATCATTACCTGGGTTTCGGCATGAAAATCATCGGGGAATAAAGGCCGGATAGCCCGATCAACCAGCCGGCTGATTAATACCTCATAATCCGACAATTTACTTTCGCGCTTCAAGAAACCTCCCGGCACTTTACCGGTAGATGCGAACTTCTCCTGGTAATCAACCGATAAGGGCATAAAATCAGCGCCTTCAACGGCTTCCTGGCGGGCTACCACCGTTGCCAGCAACATGGTGTTCCCCATCCGCAGTACAACTGAGCCATCCGCCTGCCGGGCAAGTTTGCCGGTTTCGAGGGTAATCTCGCGCCCATCAGGGAGTTTACAGCTTTTCTTAAGTATGTTAAACATGATAATTATAAATTTTAGACAGCCAACTCCATTTAGAAAGTTAGCCTATGGTTAAAAATGTAAAAAGGGAACTCAGAAAACCGGTTCCCTGTATATACTTACTTCCGTCCTTATTTTCTCAAATCAAGCTCGGCAATGATCGAACGGTACCGTTCGATGTTATTGCGCTGAAGGTAATTCAGCAACTTCTTACGCTTGCCTACCAGCTTCATCAGGCCCTGCTGGGTGGCAAAATCCTTTTTGTGCTGTTTCAGGTGTTCGGTAAGTTCATTTATCCGGCTGGTGAATACCGCGATTTGCGATTCGGGAGATCCGGTGTCTTTTTCTGTTTTTGTGGGACTGTGTTTCTTAAACAATTCCTTTTTCAATTCAGCAGTTAATGGCATCGTAAAAAATAGTTTTATCCGTTAATTTCAGCCGGCAAAGATACACCAAATAGCCCTAAAACTCCAAAAAATACCTGGCAAGAAGTCTATTAGGTAGTTTGCGGCAGAATGCCCCGTTTAACAAGCCATATTCTGAACTTATCGAAGGCAACCAAATAGGCATCCGCATCGAATAACCGGGCATCAAGCCGGGCCTGCCGTAAGAAGATGAGCCCGATTATAAACAGAATGACATCGGCTGCCCAAACGCCAGCTGGAACGGCAATAATGCCCTGCTTGGCCCACTTTTCCCCTGCCATGGTAAGGAGGTAGTAAATAATGAAAAAGAGTATTGAAACAAGGAAAGGAACCCCCAGCCCACCTTTTTTGATTATCGCCCCGAGGGGGGCGCCAATCAAAAACATGGCAATGCAGGCCAGCGAACTGGCCAGTATTTTATGCCATTGAATTTCAAATACCCTGCGCTCGGTATTATACACGTCAAGGGTATTAATTGCACTGGAGATTTCACTGCGGAGGGATCGTGCTCGCGCAGTTGCCTGGCTTAACAGTACCCCATCAACCGGCCTGCCTAATACACTGTCAAGCCGGGCAGCAACTAATGAATCTGAAGAAGAAAGGTTGGCCAGGGCTGAGGAAGTATTTCGCTGCTCAATGGCCTGCATGGCCTGTTCCTGTACTGCCGAATCGCTTAATCCTTTTAAAAAACCCCTGCGTGTCGGCCTCACTTTTTCCCACCTGCTGCTTTGCCTGGTCGGGGCAGTTGCTTTGGATGAATCCTTTTCTGCAGTGGGCTCAGTTACTTTGGTACTTTCAGCAGCCGACCAGTTACCCGTTTTTGCTTCTCCTGCCTGTTCAAGTTCAACGGGCAGGGTAACCTCCACTCCCCGCTCGATGTGTGCAAAATAATTAGACCGGTTGCGGTAGTACTGTACGCGTTGGCCCTGTATCTCCTTATTGACTGAATCAATATCCTGATCAAGTTCACGGAGGTTTCGCATGATCCGGTTACCCTGAAACCACTTTTTATCCGTGCGGTTTAAATTGAAAGACGATAGGTCGAAAACAACCTGAGTTTTTGCAAACCTGCTCCGGCTGAATGTTTCGGGATTATGCTTTCGCTGCTGGCCGGCCAATTCCTGACCAGTGTTGGATCCTTCCGAATAATTGTAGCCGTTAAATAACTCAAGTTTGAGGTAACGTTCGTTGAGGATGGTGTACATCCGCCCGGAATCAGCAAGGGTTACATCCTTGTTGCCATCGCGTTTGCGGTGATCATAAATCAGTACATCTTTAATGGTAATGCCGTCCGGGTAGCGCCTATCCACTTTAATGCTGATGTCGGGAATACCGTTATAAAAAGTACCTTCACGAAGGTCAAGGGCAGGTTTTTTCTGTTTAATGTCATACAGCAGGCTGTAAGCTTCGAGGGCAGCCTTGGGCACCAGGTTATTGTTCACGTAAAAGGCCACTCCGGTAAGGAGCAGTACGAATAAAAAAATCGGTTGTATGGCACGCAGCAGCGAAATGCCTGCGCTTTTAACTGCAGTAAGCTCAAAGTGCTCGCCCAGGTTGCCGAAGGTAATCAATGACGACAACAATACAGCCAGTGGCAAGGCCACGGGAGTCATGAATACACCAAAATAAAAAAGCAATTGTCCGATTACATCCCACCCCAGCCCTTTGCCGATAATGTCATCGAAATACTTAAGCATGTGCTGGGTAAGCAAAATGAAAACTACAACCAAAAAGGTAAGGCTGAACGGACCTACAAATGAGGTAAGGATAAGTTTATCAAGTTTTTTCATTCAGTAGATACCTGCCGGGACAAATTGCAGGCCAAATATAGAGTGGCAGACAGCTAAATCGGTTTTACCCGCCAACGATTTTACGAAGCGTTTCGATCAGGCTGTCCCACAAATCTTCAAGTTCTTTCAGATCATCGAAATCAGAGTAATCAAATACCCTGAGAAAAACGGACTGGGTCAGTTCGTTAAATTCAAGGCGGAGTTCAACGTAGCTGGGTTCTTTTTCATCATCAGGACTTTCGGGCAGAAACTCAAAGCGTACATAATGATTGGTTCGGTGGGCAACCAGTTTTGCCTTATGTTCATCGTTGTCCCAGAAAAATGAATAGGTTTTGTCCTGGTTATTAACCCTCACATCATCGGCAAACCACTCGGCCAGGCCACTGGCCGTCTGGATGTAGGGATACAGCATCTTAATAGATGCATGAATTTCGTAGTCCCTGGTGAGTAACCGTTTTTTGGCCATGGTTTGCATATCGGGTTTTTAAATTAGAAGAATTTTCCGGTAAGGCAAAATGAAATTCAGTTTTGGGTGAATACACGTAAACTTGTTAAGTTTGCGGCTCTTTTCAGGTGAATGGCGCGGTAGCTCAGGTGGTTAGAGCGTTGGATTCATAACCCAAAGGTCGGGGGTTCAACTCCCCCCCGCGCTACGAGGCTCCAGGTAATGGAGCCTTTTCGTTTTAATCCGCTCAGTTTATGCTTCCTTCTGTTAACCCAACCCAAACCGCTGCCTGGCGAAATCTTGAGATGCATTTCCTCACGCTGCAGGCCATGCATATGAATGAACTGTTCAGCGAAGAGCCCGAACGATTCAACCGGTTCTCCACTGTTTTTGAGGATATTCTGGTTGACTATTCAAAAAACCTGATAACGAAAGACGTACTGGCCGAGTTGATCCATCTGGCCAACGAATGCGGCCTGCCTGACGCCATAGCAGCAATGTTTTCAGGAGCCAGAATTAACCGCACGGAAAACCGCCCGGTATTACACATTGCTTTGCGAAACCGAGACAACAAACCCATAGTGATTGACGGGCACGATGTAATGCCCCAGGTAAACAGGGTACTCAGCCAGATGAAAAATTTTTCGGAGCAGGTAAGAAGCGGCAATTGGAAAGGTTACACCGGCAAACCGATAACTGATATTGTAAATATTGGTATTGGCGGGTCCGACCTGGGCCCCCTGATGGTTACCGAAGCCCTTAAGCCTTACTGGAGCACCCTCACCCCACATTTTGTTTCGAACGTTGACGGGACACACATTACCGAAACCCTGAAAAAGGTTAACCCCGAAACCACCCTTTTCATCATTGCCTCGAAAACATTTACCACCCAGGAAACGATGACCAATGCCGAAACGGCAAAGCAATGGTTCCTGTCGTGCGGAGCAACGCATGCGGATATTGCCCGCCATTTCGTTGCCGTATCCACCAATAGCAAAGCAGTAAAAGAATTTGGCATTGACCCCGAAAACATGTTTGTTTTCTGGGACTGGGTGGGCGGCAGGTATTCGCTGTGGTCGTCCATCGGGTTATCCATAGCCTGCACAATTGGTTTCGAGAATTTTGAACTGTTGTTGGAGGGAGCCTTTGCCATGGACAACCACTTCCGGCAAGAGCCGTTCGAAAAAAATATTCCGGTTATCCTGGCGATGCTGGGTATTTGGTATACCAATTTTTTTTATGCTGCATCCGAAGCAATTCTGCCCTACGACCAATACCTTCACCGGTTTGCGGCCTATTTTCAACAAGGAAACATGGAAAGCAACGGGAAGTCGGTTGACCGAACCGGCCAGCCAGTGCACTACCAGACAGGCCCCATCATCTGGGGTGAACCCGGCACCAACGGGCAGCACGCTTTTTACCAGCTTATGCACCAGGGAACAAAACTAGTTCCCTGTGATTTTCTTGCCCCGGCACAAAGCCACAATCCAGTGGGCGATCATCATGAAAAGTTGTTATCCAATTTTTTTGCCCAAACGGAGGCGTTGATGAAAGGCAAAAGCCTGGATGACGTGGTTGAAGAATTAAGGCATAGCGGAATGTCTGAAGAACAAATCCAGTTTCACGCCCCCTTCAGGGTATTTGAAGGAAACCGGCCTACCAACAGCATCTTGTTTAAAAAGTTAACCCCGCGCACACTCGGCAGCCTGATTGCAATGTATGAGCACAAAATATTTGTACAAGGGGTTATCTGGAATATTTACAGCTTTGATCAGTGGGGTGTGGAGCTCGGAAAAGCACTGGCCAAAAAAATCCTTCCTGAATTGCGCACTCCCGATGAAATTACCGCCCACGATTCATCAACCAACGGGCTGATTAATTATTTCAAACGATTGAAATCGGCCTGGGCATAAACTCATCTGAAAATCCGTGCAAAGCCCTATTTTTGGCAGGTTTTTAATGAGTTCGGCAATTTCCAAAATCGGGGTTTTTACTTCTGGTGGCGATGCCCCAGGAATGAATGCGGCTATCCGTGCGGTCGTGCGTGCATCTATTTACTATAAAAAAGAAGTGTTTGGCATCATGCGCGGATACGAAGGGATGATAGAAGGCGACATAGTAAAGCTTGGAGCGCGTTCAGTGGGCAATATTCTTCAGCGCGGAGGCACCATTCTTAAATCGGCACGAAGCCAGGAGTTTCGCACGCCAGAAGGAAGAAAGCGAGCTTTTGATCAATTAAAGAAACACGGCATTGATGCATTGATTGCGATTGGCGGTGACGGCACGTTTACCGGACTCCACCGGTTTTTTGAAGAATACAAACTTCCTTCTGTTTGTATTCCCGGTACGATTGATAACGACATTGCCGGAACCGACTATACCATAGGATACGACACAGCCACCAACACAGTTGTTGATGCCATTGATAAAATCCGGGATACTGCCCTTTCGCACAACCGCCTGTTTTTTGTTGAAGTAATGGGCCGAAACTCCGGCTACATAGCTATTAACAGCGGCATTGCCGGAGGCGCAGGGGCAATCATTATTCCGGAAGATCACCTCACGTTCGATGAGTTATATGCCATTCTGAAGCCAGGTGAGGAGACCGCCAAAAAATCGAATGTAGTGGTCGTGGCCGAAGGATCAAAAATCGGTGGCGCGATTGAACTGGCGCGCAAAGTGAGCGAGCGATCGGCTTACTTTGATATTAAAGTTACCATTCTTGGCCACTTGCAGCGCGGGGGATCGCCCACATATTTTGACCGCGTATTGGCCAGTAAACTCGGTGTTGCCGCGGTTGAAGGATTACTTAACGGTCAGCAGGACGTCATGGTCGGAGTCCAGGAAAACAAGATTACCTATACACCCTTCGAAATGTTTCGGGCAGGCACCCATTCCATTAACGAAGAGGATCTTCGTATCGCTAAAATTCTATCCATCTGATGAAAGAAATAACCGTTGGAATTGACATTGGCGGAACCAACACCAAGTTTGGTATGGCCGATAAAAACGGCCGGGTTTTATTTCAGGATAAGATTTCAACCCAGGTATTTGCTGATTTTACCGATTTCATTGATCACCTGTCGGCTAAGATTAAACACATGCTTGCCACTGCAAAGGATTATCGCTTGGCGGGCATCGGAGTGGGAGCCGCCAACGGCAACTATTACAACGGCACCATTGAACACGCCACCAATTTAAAGTGGAAAGGCATTATCCCCTTAGCCGATTTGCTAAGAAAACAGTTTGATGTACCGGTGCTGGTAACCAACGATGCCAACGCGGCAGCGGTTGGCGAA
>CAYNIH010000110.1:0-8367 GCA_964397115.1 uncultured Roseivirgaceae bacterium
CGGTAAACGGATCAACCGGCACGCCATAGAGCCCGGCCGATTGCCTGGAATTCATCCCTCCCCAGGTGCCGAGTAAAATCAGGTCATCGCGAACCAGTGAGCTAACAATGGCCGTTTGTAGTGAACGCTTCCCCTTAATGTCAATAACGTCTTCCAATAGTTCTTTCCCGGATGAATCAAAAATTCTGAACAGAAGCTTGCGGTTGTCGCGTTGGCTGCGATCGATAAGGATAACACTAAACGTACTGTTCTTGTTTCCCCGTAATTCAACCAGTTCGGTTTCTTTTTGAAAGAATCCGGGGATGATTTTCAGGTTTTGCTGGGCTGTGGCAAACAGTAAAACAGCCGGTTCGTTATTCACATATCCGCCAAATACAAAATTATTACCCACTTTGCTGAAGTGCGAAAGGGTAATGGCCAGTTCAGGTTTAATTTCTGTTAGCCTCATTTCGGCCGTGCGGGTATTAACCGTTACCAGGTCAAGATTGGTTTTAAGATTTTCGCCTGTTTTGAAAAGCAGGTAAAAGGAGGTTGAGTCGTATTCATACCCGATGAGGGTCTTTTGCTGGTCGATCTCAATATCCAGTTTCTGGCGTTCGGTGAGTGCAGTATCAAGTAATATCAGCTCCCAACTTCGGTTGCCGGCTTTATACCGGTTGGTTTCTCGCACCAGGGCAAGGCCGTTTTCCTCCAGGGAGATTACGGTAAATTCCTCATCATTAAATTTCTGCTCTATTTCAAAACGGTAAGGCTGCTTTACCTGACCTTGAAGGTTGAATACATAACAAAGAACAACCAAACAAATAAGCACCTGCTTCATTTTCTTTCACTTAACATGAGAATAAGTTTGTATTCTTCTGGCGAAACGGGCTGAACGGAAAGTCGGGCTACACGTACCAGAGTCATGCTATTGAAGCGTTTATCGGCCTTTATTTCAGTGAGCGTTACCGGCCGGTTAAGCGGTTTTACGGGTGTCAGGCCAACCGCTACCCATTCCTTATCAGCAGGGTCAGGAAAGGCCTCACGCGATACGCGGGCCAGCCCGATAATAGCCTTTTCATTACCCGTATGATAAATAAATACCAAATCACCTTTAGTCATTTTTTTAAGGTTGCTTCTTGCGCGGAAATTGCGCACCCCATCCCAGGTTGTTTCTTTTTCGCGAACCAGGTCATTCCACGAAAACGTGTCGGGTTCAGTTTTAACCAGCCAGTAGTACATAATCGCCTTGCTTTAGGGACTAAGTTACTAAACTTAGGGCAAGTAAAATCGGATTACCTGAAGGCCAATTAGTAAGCTCTAACGAGCTTTCCTTCCATAAAGTTGGCATACGAGCGGTTGGCCACTTTATTGCCTCCGGGGGTGGGATAGTTACCTGTAAAGTACCAATCGCCAAGGTGGTTGGGGCAGGCTTTGTGCAGATTCTCTACGGTTTGAAAGACCACTTCCAGGTCGGCCTTCATATCGGGTGGTTTAATGATTTCGGCAATTTTTCGGCTTACCTGCTCGTATTCAAACTGGGCATAGAGTTGCTTAACATGGTTTTCAGGCTGCTCTTCACGGGTTGCGCGGATACAATTTTCGTACACTTCGCCAAGCAGGTAATCTTTTTTGGATTCTTTTATCAGGTCGATGATTGCCCGGAATGCTACAAAGTCGCTCATCCGGCTCATGTCAATACCGTAGCAGTCGGGAAATCGGATTTGAGGTGCCGAAGAAACAATCACGATCTTCTTTGGCTCCAGCCGGTCGAGCATCTTTAATATACTTTTTTCAAGTGTGGTTCCCCGTACGATGGAGTCATCGATTACAACCAGGGTGTCTTTGCCTTTATTGACCACTTCATAAGTGGTGTCGTACACATGCGCCACCAGGTCATCGCGGTGTTCGTCATCGGTGATGAACGTGCGCAACTTTACATCTTTTAAAACGATTTTTTCTATCCGGGGCCTGAATGAAAGCACGTTTTCGATTGGATCGACCGAAGGTTTGCCTTCGATGATTACTTCTTTCTGCTTCTTTATCAGGTAATCTTCAATTCCGGCCATCATGCCGTAAAAAGCGGTTTCAGCCGTGTTGGGGATGTAGGAGAATACGGTATTCTTTAAATCAAAATTTATGGCCCTGAGTACCTGGGGTACGAGCAGCCTGCCCAATTGTTTACGTTCCTGATAAATGTCGGGATCATTTCCACGCGAGAAATAGATGCGCTCAAAGCTGCACGATTTTTTTTCACCCTGAGGCAGCACGGGATAAAGCCCGGGCTCTCCGCTTTTGCTGATGATCAGCGCATGACCGGGAGTTATTTCTTCAATCTGATTATAATTAACATTAAAAGCAGTTTTAATGGCGGGTTTCTCTGAAGCCACCACTATCACCTCATCATCGGCATAGAAGTAAGCCGGACGGATGCCGTTCGGGTCGCGCATCACAAACGCTGAGCCCGATCCGGTTAAGCCAGCCATAGCGTAGCCACCATCAAAGTCCTTGCAGGCACGCTTAAGTACGCGTTGCAAGTCAATTTCGTTTTCAATGATTTCCGAAACCTCCTGGTTGGAATAGCGGTCTTTGTATTTTTCAAACAACGCCTGTACTTCCTCATCCAAAAAGTGACCGATCTTCTCCATCACGGTTACGGTATCCACTTTCTCTTTGGGGTGCTGACCCAGGTTAACCAGGATATCGAACAACTCATCAACATTGGTCATGTTAAAATTGCCGGCCATAACCAAGTTGCGGCTGCGCCAGTTGTTTTGCCGCAGAAAGGGATGCACGCTTTCAATGTTGTTTTGGCCATGGGTGCCGTACCTCAGGTGACCCAGCCACAGTTCACCGGTGAACGCCACATTTTCCTTGAGCCACTTTTCGTCCCTGAACTTTTCCTTCCCTTCTTTTTGCGCTTTCTTGTACTTCTTGCTGATTTTCTTGAACAGGGCCGCAATGGGTTGTTGCTTCATGGACCGGTACCGGCTGATGTATCTGCGGCCGGCTTCCAGGTCAATTTTAATGTTGGCGATACCGGCCCCATCCTGCCCGCGGTTGTGCTGTTTCTCCATCAGAATGTACATTTTGTTCATTCCATAGGTAGGTCCGTACTTTTGAATGTAGTAGGAAAGGGGTTTTCTCAGGCGGATAAGGGCAATTCCGCATTCGTGTAGTACCTGGTCGCTCATGGAGGTAATTCGGTTACAAAGGTAACCTTATTCGATTAACTCATCAAGGTGTAAAAAGTTCGGGAACAGGCGGTTTCTAAGCCTTGGGCAGGGAGAACCAGAAGGTGCTGCCCTTTCCTTCTTCACTTTCCACCCAGATGCGGCCGTTATTCTTTTCAACAAATTCCTTGCACAGGATGAGACCAAGGCCGGTTCCTTTTTCGTTGGCGGTTCCCCGGGTGGTGTACGGAATGGTTTTATCAAATAGTATTTTGCGCACTTCTGGCGACATACCTATTCCGTTATCGCGCACTGAAATAATCCATTCGTTGTTTTTTTCTTCAGCAGCGATAACAATCTCACCGCCATCGTTGGTAAACTTAATGGCATTAGTAAGGAGGTTGCGGATAACCAGGTTAATGGTATTGCTATCGGCCATTGCGAAGGCCAGCGGTGACACCTGATTGATAAGGTGAATGCTTTTCTGTTGCATGGAGGTAAGCAAGGCAGTGTTTTCTTCAACCAGCGCATGCAGATTAACTCTGGATGCCTGCAGGTTTAGCTTATCCATTTGCAGCAGCGTCCAGTCAAGCAGGTTGTTCAGTAAGGTGCGGGTGTGGGTAAAGCGGGTGCGAAGTTCTTTTAGGGCCATGGGCAGTTCTTCGGGCTTAATGGCACCCCTATCGAGTAAATCAAGCAAGCCGGCCAGTGCATTAACCGGTGAGCGGAGATCGTGTGAGATGATGGAGAAGAACTTATCTTTTACCTTGTTGAGTTGTTCCAGTTCCTGGCTTCGCTTTTCCATTTCTTCCTGGTGCTGAAGCAACAGGGAATTAATGCGCTTTCTGCGTTGGCCGCTTCGGTAAACCGTTATCAGTAGAATGGCGGTTAAAGCTACAACAACGACCAGGATATTACGGATAATCCCCTGTTTGCGTATTTCAGAAGCCCGTAATTGCTCCATGCGCATCAGCGAAGCTATCTGGTCGTCTTTCGCCTCAGTTTCAAAACGCAACTGGTCGCGAAAGAATTTTTGTTGCATACCCTGGCTGAACAGGCTGTCTTTAAGTTGCTGATGCTTGCGGTTATGGAAAAGCGCCTTTTCAAAATCTTTTCTTCTTTCGTATAAATTAGAAAGCTGGTTATGACATTTTATTTGCAGAAGTTGGGCATTGATGCCTTCAGCCATGGTAAGGGCTTTTAGCATTAATTGTTCTGCTTCTCTGTCATTTCCCTGTCGCACATAAACCATTCCGCGTCCGAGTTCAACATCGGGAATGCCAAACCGGTTACCGGTTGCCTGATGAATGGCCATGGCTGAATCGTAATAGGCTAAAGCGGTATTGTATTGCTCTTTAAAGAGGTAGGTCATTGCAATTTTTGAGAGGGTTTTGGGTAGAACTTCAACTACAATGTTTCCGGGTTCGGCTTGTATTAATCGCTTGGCTTCCCGTGTGGCCTTTAACAGGTAATACAAGGCGGAGTCGTATTCCCCGATTCGGAGCTTGATATCGCCTACCTCATCCAGAAAATAAGCATAGCCAGCCTTGTCGTTCAGTTCTTTGCTTATTTTATTGGAAAGCCTGAGGTGCCCCAGTGCGGTTTCGTATTGGCCCATTTCCTTGAACACGCGGCCAACATTATGCAAGGCAATGTTCATGTAAAGCGAATCATTGTCGTTCTTTCTTTTGTACTGCTGCAAAATGCGATAGGAGCGGGTAAGGTAAAAATAAGCTTCATCGTACACACCCATTTCATGGTAAAAATTTCCAATGTTGCTGTAAGCAAGGCCGATGCTGGTGGTGTCGGCCAGGGTAATGGCTATCTGCAAGGCTTCTGTTTCATAGTTAAGGGCAGTTGTAAAATCGCCCCCCAGGTTGTTAACAAGGGCATAGTTTTGAAGTGCAACGTAACGAAGCATGGGTGCCGTAACTTTTTCGGCAAGTTTCGTTGCCTCCAACGCATATGTACTGGCTTTAGGGAAATTACTTAGAGAGTAAAGCTGTGAAAGTTCAATGAGGGCTTTGATGCGCAGGGTGTCGGGCATGGTGGTGGAGAGGCTTTTCTCCAAACTGTCGGCATGTGATAGCCCCTGGCTGTACCCGATACCATTGGCAGCCGCTACCATTATCGAAAGAATATAAGCTCTTACTTTTGTCATTATTCTATTAAGGCCATTAATCTCTGAATTCCCGAATACATAACCAATACAATTAAGCAGAGTTTAAGGTAAACCTACATGGCCAATTACCCTAAGAATAATCGTTAAAAACGGTATCAGAAATGCCAGAAGTATTTTCTAATATCAAGGTGCAAAATAATGCCAACTTAAATCATGGAATTTCCCTAAAAACACTACATGGCTTATTTTTATTGCCACAGAGGGTGTTCCTGCAGGTGCACGTGTTCACCAAAGAATAACCGGGTGGAAGCCTCAAATGATTCAGTGTAGTCTGAAACGAGAAACTCGTCTTCTCCCCCCGGCTGTGGAGCAAGCAGGCCTGCATCAGTCAGGTATTCCTTTACGGCAAGTGCCACCACCTCCGAGGAGTCAAGTATGGTTACGGATTTGCCTTGGTAGTATCCGGCAATTTCTTCCCGGATGAGGGGGTAATGAGTGCAGGCCAATATCAATCCATGAATATCCTGAAGTTCAGGATCTGACAAATACTGTTCGATGATGTTATGGCTAATCTGGTTATTGAAAAACCCTTCTTCAATCATGGGGGCAAGCAGGGGGGTTGGTAATTGACGCAAGGTTATTCCCCGGTTTGCAGCCGACAGTTTTCGCAAGTAAATGCCCGATTGTACGGTTCGCCTGGTGCCGATAAGACCGATTGCCGTGTTGCTGAAATTCGACACCACCCATTGAATCATGGGGTCAATCACATTTATGATTTTAATTCCGCGCACGTATTCCTTCAGCAACTCATAAGCTGCTGAACTGGCCGAATTGCATGCGATAACGATAACTTTACAGCCCTTTTTAGCCAGCACATCGGCAATGCGTACCGCGTAAGCCTGTATGGCGGCTTCAGACTTATCGCCATACGGAAGATGGGCCGTGTCGCCAAAATAAATAAGTTGTTCGTTTGGCAATAGTGTTTTAATGGCGTGGGCTACGGTAAGCCCTCCGATACCGCTGTCAAAAATGCCAATAGGTCTATCAGGTAAAGCAGTCATAAAAAAACTTCGGCAAAGTAAGCAGAATCTTGCCGAAGTTTTTTAGAACGATAGAAACGTTAGGCGTTTGCCGAAAGTTTGGCAAGCAGTTGTTCGCGTGCCTCGCGATGGCCGCAATAGCTGCACTTGAAATGCTTTATGAATAATCCTGTTTCGTCTTGGGTGGGGGCTTTTTCCAGTTCTTCGCGTTCAATTTTCAGTGTAAAGTAACCGCACTCCGGGCATTCCTCCGAATGCTGGTAGGCCATGTACTTCTCAATTTTTTTGTAGCCGGTTTTATCATCAATCCATACATCGTAGTCAACCGAGTGAAACTGCTCTTCGTGGATCATACTTTCTTCCAAGTGGGCATCTTCTTCCGCTTCGCTCAATTTGCGCATCAGGTTGCCTTCGGGGGACTTACGCGGTTTATTCCGGATTTTACGCAAGCGTTTTTCAACCGAACGAGGATAGTAAATACGAATGATGCTATAAAAGATAAAATAACTGATGATGGCAAAACTTACCGTGATAAACAACCGCACATAGAACCAGGTCATTCCTTTATCATGGATCATTTCGGTAAACAAGGTGTTGAAGAACAGAAAGCCGGCAGCAATAAACGCAATAACAGCATACCAGAAATACCGTATTTCATGCAGGTTTACATAATCGTATTTTTCCTTCAGGTCTTTAATCAAAAAGATTCTGAATTCATGGTAGAGCAAAATCAAAAAGCCAATTCCGATACAAGCCACGGTGCCCTGCAGCATGTAGGCATTCCAAGTGTTTAAAAATTCGTAAGGTACTTCCATAGGCGAGGGTTGTTTAGGTTACCAATGGCCAAATTAACAAAGAATTTGAAAGGTTAATATGCCCGTGGCCTGAATTTACGGAGGTGACCTGAAATTTTGCCTTAACCACTTAATTCCAATACTTTTAGCAAAAAAATTAACCCTATGGCTCATAATCTCCTGAAAGGTAAACGCGGCATTATTTTCGGTGCCCTCGATGAGAACTCCATTGCCTGGAAAACCGCCCTGGCGGTAAAAGCAGAGGGCGGCATTTTTACCCTGACCAACGCCCCCATAGCCATGCGCATGGGCAAAATCAATGAGTTAGCCAAGGCGTGCGATGCCGAAGTAATTCCTGCAGATGCTACCTCGGAGGCTGACCTTAACACCCTGTTTACCCGCTCATTGGACGTATTAGGAGGTAAACTGGACTTTGTACTCCATTCCATCGGCATGAGCCCTAATGTACGCAAAGACAGGGCCTATGGCGACCTGAACTATGAGTGGTTTCTGAAAACGCTGGATATTTCCGGATTATCGTTTCACAAGGTGATGCAAACGGCCGAAAAAACCGATGCGATGAATGAATGGGGCTCCATCGTTGCGCTTTCGTACATAGCTGCCCAGCGCACTTTCCCTGATTATTCCGATATGGCCCAGGCCAAAGCCGTGCTCGAATCCATTGCCCGCAGTTATGGTTACCGGTTCGGTAAACTGAAAAAGGTGCGGGTTAACACCATTTCACAGTCGCCTACAAAAACCACGGCCGGTGCAGGCATTACCGGTTTTGATGTTTTTTGATTATGCTCAAATGATGTCTCCCCTTGGCAACGCTTCGGCTGAAGACTGCGCCCGCTACATTGTAGCGCTTTTTTCCGACTACACCCGAATGGTAACCATGCAAAACCTGATGCACGATGGAGGGTTCTCATCAACAGGCATTACCGAAGAATTAATCGAGCGGTTGAAGAAATAGCTTTTCCGGACCAGGCACGATGGTTGTTTTTCCACCCTGTAAAATCAATCTTGGGTTAAACGTTATTTCGAAGCGGCCTGATGGTTTTCATAATATTGAAACCTGCTTTTACCCTCTTTCCCTAACCGATATTCTTGAGGCTATTCCCGCGCCAGCCTTTTCGTTTTCGCAAACCGGCCTGAGCCTTGGTGGCAATGGTTCGGATAACCTGTGTGTGCAAGCTTACCAACTCCTTAGCCGCGATTATGTTATCCCTCCGGTTGCCTTACACCTGCACAAGGTC
>CAYNIH010000111.1:0-8300 GCA_964397115.1 uncultured Roseivirgaceae bacterium
GTCGGCCCCTATTCCTATCCGCACGGCATCCACATCGGCACCTACCCGTTCACACAAGTTGGCCACTTCATTCATGAAGGTAATTTTTGTTGCCAGAAAGGCATTGGCTGCATACTTGGTCAGTTCGCTGGAGCGCTCATCCATAAAAATGATGGGGTTTCCCTGCCGGGTAAACGGGGCATACAACTGCTCCATGATTTTTTTTGCCTTCTCTGAGCGTGTACCCACCACCACTCGCTCGGGTTTCATAAAATCTTCAACGGCAAGTCCTTCACGCAAAAATTCCGGATTGGAAATCACATCAAATTCAACCTTTGCATTTTTTGCAATCCGTTCACGAACCCGTTCGGCTGTGCCAACCGGCACAGTACTCTTATTGACGATAACGGTGTAATCCCTGAGCATCGCCCCGAGTTGGTCGGCTACTGTAAGCACATGCTGTAAATCGGCTGAACCATCCTCCCCCGGAGGAGTGGGCAGTGCCAGCATAATTACCTTGGCGCCCTGCACACCTTCTTCGAGGCTTGTGGTAAAATAAAGGCGACCATGCTTTAGGTTTTTGTGAAATAAGCTATCAAGCCCGCGCTCAAAAATGGTCAGCGTGCCGGATGACAGTTTCTTCACCTTCTCCGCGTCAATATCCACGCAGGTTACCGTGTTGCCCGTTTCGGCAAAACAAGTTCCGGTTACCAGGCCTACATATCCGGTTCCGATTACGGCTATCTTCATAAAAATTCAAAATGACCGGCAAAAATAGCGATTTGACTCATGGTATGAGCACAAAAGAAATGGCAAACTAACATTCGTTTGGTATCGTTTATTATGATTACCTTCGTGTCCCTAAGGATGTTAACTATGGAGACGGTACGCGAAAATTTGCAGCGAATTGAACTTGAAGAAAGCGATAACCAGAAACTGGTTGCCCAGATGGTACGTGATTTTGCCAGCAGGGAAATTAAGCCTAAAATGATGGAGTGGGATGAAACGCAGGAATTTCCAATCGACCTCTTTCATAAGATGGGAGAACTTGGCCTGATGGGTGTATTGGTCCCTGAGGAGTACGGAGGTGCCGGCTTTGGTTATCACGAATACGTAACCGCTATAGCCGAGTTAGCAAAAGTTGACGGGTCCATCGGCCTTTCTATGGCAGCCCACAATTCGTTATGCACCAATCACATTTTGCAATTCGGCAATGAGTCGCAGAAGGCCGCCTACCTTCCTAAGCTGGCTTCCGGCCAATGGATTGGTGCCTGGGGACTGACTGAACCGAACACCGGGTCGGATGCAGGCAACATGCGTACCGTTGCCGTAAGAGAAGGCGACTATTTTATTATTAATGGCGCAAAGAATTTCATCACCCATGGTAAATCAGGTCACGTTGCCGTTGTTATTGTGCGCACGGGTGCTGTAGGTGATTCCCACGGCATGACGGCCTTCATCATTGACAAAGGTACCCCTGGATTTTCGGCAGGCAAGAAAGAGAATAAACTCGGCATGCGGGCCTCCGAAACGGCCGAACTGATTTTTACGGATTGTCGCGTGCACAAATCACAAATGCTCGGCAACGAAGGGGAAGGCTTTGTGCAGGCGCTGAAAGTGCTTGACGGAGGCCGCATTTCCATTGCCGCGTTAAGTTTGGGTATAGCACAGGGAGCATTTGAAGCTGCCTTGAAGTACTCCAAGGAACGTCACCAGTTTAACCGGCCGATTGCGGAATTTCAGGGAATATCTTTTAAGCTGGCCGATATGGCCACTAAAATCGAAGCCGCCAGGTTGCTCACTTACCGGGCTGCCGATTTAAAAAATAAAGGAAAGAGCGTTAATAAAGAATCGGCCATGGCAAAGTTGTATGCGTCTGAAGTGGCAGTAGAAATTGCCAACGAGTGTGTTCAGATTTTTGGAGGTTATGGCTACACCAAAGACTTTCCGGCCGAAAAATATTACCGTGATGCCAAATTGTGTACCATCGGGGAGGGTACCTCTGAAATACAGAAACTGGTTATCTCCAGAGCCATCTTAAAGTGATTTTGCAATTTTGAGGGCCTTTTCGCTATATTTGCAGCCCTAAAATCAAAGCAATGATTATCGTAAACATCAAGGAAAACGAATCCATTGATAAGGCCCTGAAGCGCTTTAAAAAGAAGTTCGAAAAAACAGGTATTTTAAAAGAACTGCGCGCTCGCACGGCCTTTGAAAAACCTTCAGTGCGGAGGCGCAACGAAATTATCCGTGCCGCCTACCGCGAGCGTCAAAAAATGATGGAAAATCAATAGAATGGCCGCCTTTATTGGCTGGCCTCTCAACCATACCCTAATCCCCACCGTTTTATAAACAGTGGGGATTATTTTTTAACTTGGGTACTGCGTGTACGTATGGTTGAGTCATTCCTTAACTATTTAAAATTTGAAAAACGGGTAAGCCAACACACGCTAACTGCCTACCAGGCCGACCTGAACCAGTTTACCGGATTTCTGAACACCGCCTTTCCGGAAACAAACGCTGAACAAGCTGATTACGGGATGATCCGCGCCTGGATAATTCAGCTGGTTGAAAACGGGGTGCGGGCCACCTCAGTAAACCGAAAAATTGCCAGCCTGCGCGCCTTTTATAAGTTCCTGGTACGCGAACAAGTCATTGCCAAAAACCCAATGCTGAGAATTCGGGTACTGAAAACACAAAAACGACTCCCTTCTTTTATCCAGGAGAAAGAAATGGCCTCACTTCTTGATTCCGTTCCGTTTGAAAATACTCATGCGGGTTGGCGCGATAAACTGATTCTGGAACTGTTTTACTCAACCGGCATGCGCCTGTCTGAACTGATTACGCTGAAGGAATCACAAATTGACCTGCCCAACCGCACCATTAAAGTGCTGGGCAAAAGAAACAAAGAGCGTATAATTCCCTTTCCGGCACCCATCGCTCCCTTAATTCAGCAGTATCGGCAACTCAGGAATAAAGAGGTGGTCATGCAGCATCACGGCTTTCTTTTTGTAACCGACAAAGGAGAACCCTGCTACCCCATGATGGTTTACCGCATCGTTAAGCAATATCTTGATGCCCATGCCACCAGCGATAAACGCAGCCCGCATGTGCTGCGGCACACCTATGCAACACATTTGCTGAACAAAGGCGCTGAAATTAATGCGGTAAAAGATCTGCTGGGCCACAGTAGCCTGGCGGCTACGCAGGTTTATACCCATAACTCGATAGAAAAAATTAAGAAAACATATGATCAGGCCCACCCGAAAGCCTGATTTGAAAACGGAATTGTATGTTCAACCATTAACTTTTTACGACTATGAAACTGAAAGTGCAATCCATCCATTTTAATGCCGACAGAAAGCTGGTAAACTTCATCCAAAAGAAAGTTGGCAAACTCGAAACGTATTTTGACCGCATGGTGGATGGCGAGGTCTTTCTGAAGCTGAATAACGAGGGAGCAGAAAACAAAACGGTTGAAATAAAATTAAACTTGCCCGGTAACCAGCTCTTTGCAACAGAAAAAGCGCGAACATTCGAAGCCGCTACTGATCAGGCAGCTGATGCGCTGAAAAGCCAGCTCAAAAAATTCAAGACTAAAATAAAAAACGGCAGGGCATAGGCCGGATAAAAAGCAAAGAGGCGGCTGGGGCCGCCTCTTCTTCTTTTCAAAGCTTAAATGCTTTTCTTACCTGCTCCACAAAATCTAATTTCTCCCACGGAAACAGTTCAACGGTAACACGCTTTTCATTTTGTTTACCCTTGTTAAAAACTTTTACTACTTTTTCCGGTTGACGGCCCATGTGGCCATATGCTGCCGTTTCCGAGTAAATGGGCGAACGGAGGTTAAACCGCTTTTCAATGAAGTATGGACGCATGTCGAAAATCTTTTCAACCCCCTTGGCAATTTCACCGTCACTTAATTTCACTTTGGCTGTTCCAAATGTATTAACATAAAGACCAACCGGTTTTGCCACGCCAATGGCATAAGCAACCTGCACCAGCACTTCATCGCACACACCGGCTGCCACCAGATTTTTGGCAATGTGGCGGGTTGCGTATGCAGCCGAACGATCAACTTTGGATGGGTCCTTACCGGAAAATGCCCCTCCGCCATGAGCACCCTTTCCGCCATAGGTATCCACAATAATCTTCCTGCCGGTTAACCCGGTATCGCCATGCGGCCCGCCAATAACAAACTTCCCGGTGGGATTGATAAAATACTTTATCTGGCCGTTAAACAAGTTTTGTACCCGCTTAGGAAGTTTCCTCATCACCCGCGGAATGAGAATATTTTTAACATCGCTTTCAATTCTTTTCAGCATGGGACCATCTTTGTCAAAGTCATCGTGCTGAGTTGAAACCACAATGGCATCGATGCGCTGAGGTTTGTTGTCATCACTGTATTCGATGGTTACCTGCGATTTGGAATCGGGCCGCAGGTAAGTCATTTGCTTGCCCTCCCTCCGGATTGCCGCCAGTTCGCGGAGCAGGGAGTGTGCAATTTCAAGCGGCAGCGGCATGTAGTTATCCGTTTCGTTGGTGGCATAGCCAAACATCATGCCCTGATCGCCCGCACCCTGATCTTCTTTTTTCTTCCGTTCCACCCCCTGGTTAATATCCGGTGATTGCTCGTGGATGGCAGAAAAAATTCCGCACGAGTTTGCCTCAAACATGTATTCGCTGCGGGTGTAGCCGATTTTTCGGATCACCTCACGGGCAATATCCTGAACATCAAGGTAGGCTTCTGATTTCACTTCGCCAGCCAGCACCACCTGGCCGGTGGTTACCAGCGTTTCGCACGCCACTTTGGAGTTCGGATCGTACGCCAGAAAATAGTCAATCAGGGCATCCGAAATCTGGTCGGCAACTTTATCGGGGTGGCCTTCGGATACGGATTCAGAGGTAAATAAGTAAGGCATGGGTAATCAACTAAGAAATAAGTCGGCAAATTTAGGCGAATGCGCGTAAAACAAAAAAGTGCCGGGTTAGCGGGCTAAAAACAGAAAGACCGTTGGAAACTTGGGTAAGCCGGGCATGGTTCTCCGCCAATCCGCTACGGTTTTGGTCTTTATGGATTCGGATTGGCCGGTTATGTCGGTAGCCACGCACAACAACGTATTACCCGAAAGGTTTTCAATCAGCGATTGGAACAGTTGATTATTTCGGTAGGGCGTTTCAATAAAAAGTTGCGTAAGGTTCTTCTTACGGGACTCTTTTTCAAACGCCTCAATGGCGATTTTCCGTCCGGTTTTATCTACCGGCAAATACCCGTGAAACGCAAAATGTTGTCCGTTCAGTCCGGAAGCCATCAGGGCAAGCAGCAGCGAAGAGGGCCCTACCATCGGTACAACGCGTATATTTTTATTATGGGCAAACGCCACAGCCAGCGCTCCGGGGTCGGCTATGCCTGGGCAGCCGGATTCGGTGATGATGCCCATGTTCTCGCCAGCCATCAGCGGCTTAAGCAGTTCTTCCAGCACGGCAGGGTCGGTGTTTTTGTTGAGTACGCTGAATTGAAGCGGCTCAACCGAATCGAAAATTTTAAGTGTACTGATAAACCTTCGGGCGGAGCGAACATCTTCGGTCAGGAAATTCCGGATGGTTTTCACTTTGTTTTTAACGTGCGGATGAATCACCTCATCGGCCGTTCCCGCTGCGATGGTATTCGGAATCAGATAGAGTGTGCCGTTATCAGCCATGCAGAAAATTCAAAACCACTTCTACGAACTCGGCAGGTTTTTCGGCCTGCACCCAATGGCCGGTGTCCATTGTTAGCAATGTGGCGTTGGGAAAATATTTTTTAATGATTGCACGGTCTTCATCCAGAATATAATCCGACCTGCTGCCACGGATAAAAAGCGTTGGCTTTACAAATTGCCCATCCTGAATTAATCCGCCACCGATCACTTCAAGGTTTTTATCTATCGCGTTCAGGTTAATGCGCCAGGCAAATCCACCCCCGGGTTTACGCATCAGGTTCTTCAGCAGGAATTGCCGCACCGTTGAATCGGGTACATGCCTCGCCAATGCCTCGTCTGCTTCATTCCTGGATTGAACGGAATCAATCGGTACAGCCTTCAGTCCTTCAACAATGTAATCGTGACGCACATTATAGGCCTTGGGGGCAATGTCCACAACAATCAGTTTATCCAGCTTATCGGGGTAAGCCAACGCCACATTCATGGCCGCCTTGCCGCCCATGGAATGCCCCAGCAGAATCGGTTTATTGAGGTTATGCTGATCGATGAAGCCAACAATATCTTCCTGCAACACCCGGTAGTTAAACGTATCGGTGTGAGGCGACTGGCCGTGATTGCGCTGGTCAACCGTATAGACATGGAACTGTTCGCCAAGCCGTTTGGCCTGGGGCAGCCAGTTATCCGATGAACCCATCAGTCCGTGCAGAATAATCAACGGCTGGCCGCTTCCATATTCCCGGTAAAACAACTTCATGTTCAAAAATAAGCAATCCGGCTGTTGATGTTGGCTGGCCGAAGTATATTTGAACCTTTTACCGGTTATGGAATTGCAGAATGGACATTATGTTATTCAGGGTGTACGGGTAACGGATATTGCCGACCAGTTTGGAACACCGGTTTATGTTTATGATGCCGGAAAAATCGTTCAGCAATTGGCAACGCTGCGTGCGGCTTTTTCATATGCCAATGTAAAAATTAAATACGCCATCAAAGCGCTTTCCAACCTTTCGATATTAAAACTGCTGCAACAGCACGGGGCCGGAGCCGATGCGGTTTCCATTCAGGAAGTGCACCTGGCATTGAAAGCAGGATTTTTGCCGGACGAAATTATGTTCTCGCCAAACTGTGCCGACTTCAGCGAGATAGACGAAGCGGTGAAACTCGGCTGCCAGGTAAACCTTGACAATCTTGCCTACCTGAAAAAATTCGGTGCGCAATACAAAGGCACCTACCCGTGTTCCATCCGGCTTAACCCGCATATCCTTGCCGGAGGAAATTATAAGATCTCCACCGGTCACAGGGATTCGAAGTTTGGCATTTCAGTGCACCAACTTCCGCAAATAACCGAACTTGTTAAGCAGTATGCCATACGGGTTAACGGGCTGCACATTCACACCGGGTCGGACATTACCGAAACGGAGGTATTCCTGAAAATGGCGGATATTTTTTACAGTGTGGCCCGCGATTTTCCTGACCTGCAGTTTATTGATTTTGGCAGCGGATTTAAAGTGGCGTACAAAGAAGGTGATGCGGTAACCAATGTAGCCGACCTGGGTGCAAAACTTACCGAATCGTTTAATGCTTTCTGCAAGACATACGGCCGTAAGCTGGAGCTGTGGCTTGAACCCGGCAAGTTCCTGGTAAGCGAAGCAGGGGTGCTGGTGGCCAAAGTTACCGTGGTTAAGCCCACGCCATCCACTACGTTTGTTGGTATAAACACCGGGCTTAATCACCTGCTGCGCCCGATGATGTACGAAGCGTACCATCATATCATTAACGTTTCCAATCCCACAGCCGAACGGAACGTGTACACCGTAGTGGGCTACATCTGCGAAACCGATACGCTGGGCGCCAACCGGAAATTGAACGAAGTACGCGAAGGCGATACCCTGGCCATAAAAAATGCAGGGGCCTATGGCTTTTCGATGGCATCTAATTACAACTCGCGCCTGCGGCCGGCCGAAGTGCTGGTAATTAACAATCAAGCAAAACTGATAAGGAAAGCGGAACGATGGGAGGACCTGCTTAACGGACAGGTAGAAGTACCCCTATAGTGATTCGAACAAATTTAAACTTCCGCCCCTCCTGAATTTTGTTAAATCAATTGGCGGCATGCTTCGGCCTGCCAGGTACTTTTTTCCTGGCCGCCCGGTACAGTTGGTGAATCGCTTCTGCAACGTTTCCTTCACCGGTAATTCTTCTGCCGAATTGCGAATCATTTACCGAGCCTCCATGCAACGCGCACACCTGGTTCCACACCTTGCTGAACCGGTCAGGAAAATTCTTTCGGAGCCAGTCTTCAAAGATTTTACTTATTGCCCCGTTTAACCGCACCACGGTCAGGCCCGCAGCAAGCGCCCCATGTTCGGCTGCCGCCTTGACCACTGCCGGAATTTCGTGGTGGTTCAGGCCCGGAATGATGGGTGCATTCATAATGCCAACGGGCACTCCGGCCGATGCCAGTGCTTCAACCGCCGTCAGGCCAAAATCCTCGGGTCGCCAGGCGAACTCACGAATTCCCTTGTCCGTGGCCACCACGACCTGAGTCGTGCCGGCGAGCGAGACCTCGCCCAGGCCGCCTTCGCCGGTGACGACGAGTGTCCGACGGGTGCCCAGCTT
>CAYNIH010000112.1:0-8261 GCA_964397115.1 uncultured Roseivirgaceae bacterium
TTCAAACTTCAAAACGGGGAGACGGAGAAATGGGAACTGTGACTGAAACAACCGAAGAACAATCAAATCAAACACCTGAAGAAATACTTGAGTCTGCTTATCAAAAAATCAGAAAATCGTTAGCACAAGACTTGCTAAACCGGGTAGTAACACTTTCGCCCGCATTTTTTGAAAGACTTGTAGTTGAGTTGTGAGTTAAAATGGGTTATGGTGGTTCAATAAAAGATGCAGGAAAAGCTATTGGAAAAAGCGGGGACGAAGGAATTGACGGAACGATAAAAGAGGATAAACTGGGACTTGATATTATCTACATGCAGGCGAAAAGATGGCAGCCAGGTAGTGTAGTTGGGAGACCTGAATTACAAAAGTTTGTTGGGGCACTTGCTGGGCAGGGAGCAAAAAAAGGGATTTTCATAACTACATCATCGTTTACCCGGGATGCATTAGACTATGTGCCAAAAAATGAAACTAAAATAGTTCTACTTGACGGTGAAAAACTCGCTCAGTTAATGATTGACTATAACCTTGGCGTGACAAGTGTGAATACTTATGAAGTCAAGCGAATTGACAGTGATTATTTCGGTGACGAGTAGGCCAGCTTAATAAAAGCAGTTTAACGACCAGAAAAACTGTGAGTTGCTGTTGAAACCATTAAAGTTCACGCAAACTTTTTTCAAGCGCCTTGATCTTAGCTTCGGCATCGGCTTTTTTCTTTCTCTCCATTTCAACCACCTGCGGGGGTGCGCTGTTTACAAACCGATCGTTGTTTAGTTTGCTGTTTACGGCATTCAGAAATCCGCGCTGGTAGTCAATCTCCTTCTGCAGGGCAAGTCGTTGTGCTTCGGTATCGGCTTTGCCGTTCAGCGGTATGGAAAATTCGGTTGACCGAATAACAAAATTTATACTGCCAGGCGATGGCGGATGGTCGAAGGTGATTTCGCTGATGTTGCCCAGTTTTTTGATTACCGGCAAAAACTGACTTTCTTTCAGTGAGGGATTATTGTTTACCTGGATGTTCAGCGGCTCTTTAGGCGAAAGGTTTTTCGTGTTGCGGGTATTTCGTATTTCGCTGATAACTTCAAAAGCAAAAGCTGCTTCTTTCAGGACGCCCTCGTCAAACGCCCCGGCTTGGGGCCAGGCCGAAACGATGAGGTACACCTGCTCCCCCCGCTTGCCCAATTGATGCCATAGTTCTTCGGTAATGAATGGCATAAACGGGTGCAGAATTTTAAGCAATTGTTCAAAATAGAATACGGTTTTGGTATGGGTTGCCTGGTCAATTGGCTGGCCAAATGACGGTTTCACCATCTCAAGGTACCAGGAGCAGAAATCTTCCCAGATAAGTTTATACACCGTCATCAGGGCAGCGGAAATGCGGAATTTTTCAAAATGATCGTCCAACTCCTTCAATGCCTGGTTAAGCCTGCTCTCAAACCAGGCACAAGCAGTTAGGTTTTCTGCGGGTGGTGCAGCCGTGTGGGTGTTCCATCCGTTAACCAGCCGGAAAGCATTCCAGATTTTGTTGGCAAAATTTCTGCCTTGTTCACAAAGTTTTTCATCGAACAACAGGTCATTTCCGGCCGGTGAACTGAACAGCATGCCGGTGCGCACGCCATCGGCACCGTATTTAGCCATCAGGTCAAGCGGGTCGGGTGAGTTGCCAAGTGACTTAGACATTTTGCGACCCTGCTTGTCGCGTACAATGCCGGTGAGGTACACGTTTTTAAACGGCATCTCACCCCGGTATTCGTAACCGGCAATTATCATGCGGGCCACCCAGAAGAAGAGAATTTCAGGGGCGGTAACCAGGTCGTTGGTGGGGTAAAAGTAATTCAGGTCGCGGTTTCCCTTGTTACCGTCCTTGAACACCGAGCAATCAAAAACGGCAATAGGCCACAGCCAACTGGAGAACCAGGTATCGAGCACGTCTTCATCCTGTTTCAGGTTTTCAGCTTTCTGATTGTTGGCGTTGAACAATGCGGCTGCTTCTTGCCGTGTTTTTGCTACTACGTATTCACCGGCTTCATTGTACCAGGCGGGTATCCGGTGCCCCCACCAGAGTTGCCGCGAGATACACCAGTCGCGCACATTCTCCATCCAGTGGCTGTAGGTGTTTTTGAATTTTGAAGGGATCAGCCGGATAGTATCATCCATTACATGGTCGAGGGCGGGCTTGGTTATCTCTTTCATTTTTACGAACCACTGCAACGACAGGCGGGGCTCAATCACGGCATCGGTACGTTCCGAAAAACCGACATTGCTTTTGTACTCTTCTGTTTTGCTGAGGTACCCACCGTCTTTCAGCAGCCTGGCGATCTTCTTGCGGGCGATGAAGCGGTCTTCGCCCACCAGTATTTGCGCCTTTTCGTTCAGGGTTCCGTCTTCGTTGAGGATGTCAATCAGGTCGAGGTTGTGTTTTTTGCCCAGTTCGTAGTCGTTCGCATCGTGTGCCGGGGTAACCTTCAGGCAGCCGGTACCGAACTCCATGGTTACGTACTCATCTTCGATAATCGGAATGGAGCGGTTAATGAGCGGGATGATGGCGTACTTTCCTTTCAGATGCCGGTAGCGTTCGTCATTCGGATTAATGCAAATGGCGGTATCGGCCATAATAGTTTCGGGCCGCACGGTGGCGATGGTAACAAACCCGGTACCTCCTTCGAGGGGATAGTTAATGTAGTAAAGCGTTGATTGAACATCCCGGTAATTTACTTCGTCATCCGAAAGGGCAGTTTTTCCAGCGGGGTCCCAGTTGATCATCCGCAGCCCGCGGTAAATATATCCTTTGCGGTAAAGGTCAATAAAAACGTCAATCACCGCATCGTAATAGTCGGCATCCATGGTAAACTTCGTCCGGTTCCAGTCGCACGAAGCGCCCAGCTTTTTAAGTTGCTCCAGGATGATGCCCCCGTATTTTTCTTTCCATTCCCAGGCATAGTCAAGAAATTGCTCGCGGGTGAGGTCGGACTTTTTTATGCCTTTTTCGCGAAGCATGGCAACAACTTTTGCTTCAGTGGCGATAGAGGCGTGGTCGGTGCCCGGTACCCAGCAGGCTTCCTTGCCCTGCATGCGCGCCTTTCGTATCAGCACATCCTGGATGGTGTTGTTAAGCATGTGCCCCATGTGCAGCACACCGGTAACATTGGGCGGTGGGATGACAACGCAGTAAGGCTCCTTTTCAGGATTGACGGTGGCACTAAAAAAACCCCGCTCCATCCACTCCTTATACCATTTATTTTCAACCTCGGCAGGGTTGTATTTAGCAGATAACGACATATAGCGCAAACAGATAACGAGGGGCAAAATTAAACAAAAGCAGAAACTGGCGGCTACGTATTCATCCTGATTCGCCACTCCGGAGGATAAAGGTTGTTAACCCGGTTGGTCAGCATATTAATCCATCCAACCGGAATATGCTGGTAGCAAACCAGGGCAAAGCCTTTTTCGTTTGCCGTAAGGTTGATGTTCTCTTTTCGGAGATAGGCAAGCGCCTCGGGCAGGGAAAGATCAAGGCAGGGAAAGGCGGCTTTGTTTAAGTTGATGGAAAGCGAGGCGGCATGATCCGGTATCAGCTTATCGTGACTGGATGTAGCAAGCGCAGTGCCTGCTGATAGCACGCGGAGGTGCTGAACCAGGAATTGAGTCTCTGCCAACCGCGATTCAGAAAGGTAATGGATGGTTTTATTGTGCAGAAAAAATGAAAACTGTTCGGCATTTACCAACCAGTTGGCAATTGCCTGTTTTTTGTCTTTTTGGAGAAGGGTAAACTGGTTTTTGGGCTTTATCCGTATTTCTTTTTGTGGTTCGGTTTTCCTGACAACAGCAAGAAAGAAACCCTCGCCTTTCACCCGGTGCGGATAAAAGCGGTAGCCGGGTACATTGCCTTTGCTTACTTCGATGTTCCAGGATTTCTGCGTGGTTAATGCTACCGGCTCGGCAGCGTGCCGGTTTACCAGCATGTTAATCACTTCTTCATTTTCGGTAACGTTGTGTGTACAGGTGCTGTAAATCAACAACCCATCTTGTTTAAGGGCCGGCCAAACATCGTCAACAATCCGCTGTTGCCTTCGCGAACAGAGTTGCACCTGGTTGAGCGACCACTCCTTGCGCGCGGCTGCGTCTTTTCGGAACAGTCCTTCGCCCGAGCACGGAGCATCCACTACGATGGCATCAAAAAAGCCGTAAAGCTTGCCAAAGTCGTTCGGGTCGTTATTGGTTAAGATAACATTGGGGTGCCCCCACTTGATTAGGTTTTCGGATAAAACTGCAGTTCGCCCCCGGATGGCTTCGTTGGCAATGAGCAGGCTTTCGGGATGGAGCAGGCTTAGCAGGTGCGTTGATTTGCCGCCCGGTGCGGCACATAGGTCGAGTATACGTACGGGTTTGTCGGCAAGACCGGTTTGGCGTATAGCCTGTTCCAGAAACATGGAACTTGCCTCCTGCACGTAATACGCTCCGGCATGAAATAACGGATCCAACGTGAATACCGGTCGCTTGGGCAGGTAATACCCGTAGGAACTCCAGGCAACCGGTTCGTTAGCAGTGGTTGCATTTTTTTTTGGATTGATGCGAATACTGGCAAATGCGGGTTGTTCAAGACTGTTTTTGTAGCGGGCATATTCGCCACCCAACAGGGTTTCCATTTGCATTTCAAAATCGGGGGGCAATGCCTGTTCGTCAGCCATATCTAACAATTAATTAGTTTGAAGTACCAGGTGCTTTATCGGCCGAAATATCCATAATCATTTCTATTTTTGACGGATTCAAAGCAGCCCTATGCTTGAGGCCAACGATCCAAAGCTTAAAAGTTGGGTGGAAGTACCCCTTGGGTCAGATTTTCCCATTCAGAATCTGCCGTTCGGCATTTTTAAAACGCGGTACCTTTCACCGGTGGCCGGTGTGGCCATCGGTAATTATGTGCTTGACCTGGTGTATCTGCATGAGCATGGATTTCTTGACGGCCTGGGCCTGCCTCCCGGAATTTTTAATCAATCCTGCCTGAACGGCTTTCTTGCCCTTGGCCGCAAAAAGGGCAGGGAAGTGCGCAACCGCATATCAGCGTTGCTGCGTTACGACAACGATGAACTTAAAGGCAATGTTGCTGCCAGGGAAATTGCGCTGATACCGATGAGCGAAGTGCAACTGCTCATGCCGGTTCGGGTTAATAATTATACCGATTTTTACAGCAGCCAGGAGCACGCCACCAATGTGGGCAGTATGTTTCGCGATCCGAAAAATGCGCTGCTCCCTAACTGGAAGCACCTGCCGGTGGCATACCACGGCCGTGCATCTTCCATTGTGGTGTCCGGTACATCGATTCAGCGGCCTAAAGGGCAAATTAAACTGCCGGAATCCGAGTACCCCGTTTTTGAATCCACACGCAAACTTGACTTTGAACTGGAAATTGCCTTCGTTACCTGTATAGAAACCAAACTGGGAAAACCTGTTTCTGTTGATGAAGCCGATGATGCGATTTTCGGATTGGTACTCTTTAATGACTGGAGTGCCCGCGACATCCAGCAATGGGAATACGTACCGCTGGGCCCTTTCCTTTCAAAAAATTTCGGCTCGACCATTTCACCGTGGATTGTAACCTTGGATGCGCTTGAGTCCTTTCGCGTACAAGGGCCTGACCAAAAGCCTGAAGTGTTACCCTATCTCCAGTCAGCTGGTTTACGCAATTTTGATTTGCAACTTGAGGTAAGTTTAAAGCCCGTCAACGGTGAGGAGGCAACAATCTGTCGGTCGAATACAAAATACCTCTATTGGAATATCAACCAGCAACTTGCTCACCACACGGTTAACGGGTGTAACATCCAGGTTGGCGATTTGTATGCCTCCGGAACGATAAGCGGGCCTTTGCCCGAGTCGTATGGATCCTTGCTCGAATTAACGTGGAACGGTTCAAGGCCGCTAGCATTGCCTGGTGGCATTACACGCACCTTCCTTGATGATGGAGATACCGTTACCTTTCGGGGCTTTGCCGTAAAGGATACGGTGCGCATTGGGTTTGGTGAGTGTAAAGGAACAATTTTACCTGCTAGTTAATCGTATGCAGATATATCCGAAAGAAATACCTGTGCCTAAATTACACAGCTACCTGTTGGGTGCTGTTGCACCCCGGCCGATTGCCTTTGCCAGTACGGTGGATAAATTAGGTAATGTTAACCTGAGTCCGTTTAGTTTCTTTAATGTATTCAGTGCCAATCCGCCCATTCTTATATTCTCGCCTGCCCGCAGGGGCAGGGATAATACCGTTAAAAACACCTACGAAAATGTGCTGGAAGTACCGGAGGTGGTTATTAACGTGGTTAGTTACGATATCGTCCATCAAGCCTCACTGGCCAGTGCCGAGTACCCCAAAGGAGTGAATGAATTTATAAAGGCCGGATTAACCCAGGTGCCATCAGTCATGGTAAAACCTCCGCGGGTGGGCGAATCGAAAATAAGCATGGAGTGCAAGGTAAATGAAGTAGTTCCGTTGGGCGATGGCGGTGCGGCCGGCAACCTGGTTATTTGCGAACTGCTGCTGATGCACATTGATGATGGCGTGCTCGATGCCGATGGAAAAATTGACCCCTTTAAGCTGGATGCTGTGGCCCGTATGGGTGGTGACTGGTATTGCAGGGCCAATGGCGAAAACCTGTTCAGGCTGCCTCAGCCAGGGATGAAATTGGGAATAGGTATTGATGGGTTACCATCTGCTATCCTTAACAGCACAGTGTTTACCGGAAAGGATTTGGCTATTCTGGCAAGTGTTGAATCGCTTCCATACGGTGCACAATCCACCATCGCTGATGAGCGTGTACATCGCAGGGCTAAACTATTTTTAGAAGAGGGTGATGTAGAACAGGCCTGGAAGGTGCTGGGTGGATTTTAGATTTTAGATTTTAGATTGAATCCTGCAATTGTAAATCTAAAATCTACAATCGTCAATTAATCTTTGTACAATACAGTTTTTACCGCCTTTACCGTACGCTCAACATTGGGCAGGATGGCCTGGATTAAGGTAGGCGCATAGGGCAGGGGAGCATCGGCACTGGTAATGCGGTGGATCGGGGCATCCAGGTAATCGAACGCATGCTTTTGAATGTGGTAGGTAATTTCTGTTGAAATGGCCGCCAACGGCCATGCCTCTTCTACAATCACCAGCCGGTTTGTTTTCTTAACGGACTCCACCACGGTGTCGTAGTCGATCGGCCTTACGCTGCGCAGGTCAATCACTTCAGCGCTTATACCCTCCTTCTCCAACTCCTGGGCTGCGGCCAGGGCTACTTTCATAATCTTTCCGAAGGAAACGATGGTTACATCCGTTCCCGAACGTTTTACATCAGCCACGCCAATGGGTATCAGGTATTCTTCTGCTGGCACCTCGGCTTTGTCGCCATACATCAGTTCGCTTTCCATAAAGATAACCGGGTCGTTATCGCGGATAGCGGTTTTTAAAAGGCCTTTGGCATCGTAAGGGTTTGAAGGTACCACCACTTTCAGTCCCGGGCAGTTGGCATACCAGTTTTCAAAATTTTGCGAGTGCTGTGCCCCCAGTTGGCCGGCATTTCCGGTTGGCCCCCTGAACACAATAGGCACATTATACTGCCCCCCCGACATGGAGTACATTTTGGCGGCAGCGTTAATCACCTGGTCAATGGCTACCAGCGAGAAATTAAAAGTCATGAACTCAACAATAGGCCTAAGGCCGTTCATGGCTGCGCCCACCCCTACACCGGCAAAGCCAAGTTCAGAAATAGGGGTATCGATTACGCGTTCCGGCCCGAATTCATCGAGCATGCCCTGGCTTACTTTATAGGCGCCATTATATTCGGCCACCTCTTCACCCATCAGGAAAACAGAAGGGTCTCTGCGCATTTCTTCGCTCATGGCTTCGCGCAGGGCTTCACGGAACTGGATTTCTCGCATACGTGAACGGTTGTTGAAAGGCTGTAAAAATAAGCGAAGGATTCAGGCAATAAAATGAAATTCAATATTTCCGTTATAAAAAAGAACCCTGGCGGGTTGCCAGGGTTCTTTAATGTACGTTGAGTTAATTTTATTTCAGCGCATTCCTGAATGCCTCGGTATCATTCCACTTGGCAAATTCAAGGTCGGTGAGGGCCATTTCCTTCAACGAGGGATCGGCTTTAACCGCATTGGCCAGGTTGCTCACCACAGCATCGGCATTGCCCATACGGGCTGACGCCACTGCGGCACCGTAGTGTGCAAGTGCGTGGTTGCTGTTCAGGCGTATGGCTTCATTAAAGGAG
>CAYNIH010000113.1:0-2789 GCA_964397115.1 uncultured Roseivirgaceae bacterium
CCGGGGTTAGGAACAATTCGCGCTTCAAAAGCGGCTGCCCATTTCTTAATGGCCAAAATGCTTCTGAATAAGCACATCTATAAAGGTGAAGCCACTCCGGCAGCTGCGGATATGACTGCCGTTATTGTGCACGTAGATGCGATCAAAGCTGATGGCTTTGACCTGGATGACGACTTTTTCGAGATTTTTGAAAATACCGCTGACACCGAAACCATTTTCTTTACCGATGCTTCAGTAGGTAACCGCATGTGGTGTGGATTGCATTATTTCCAAACTACACCTGATTGGCCCGGTGGGGGCTGGAATGGGTTCTCTACCACAGCCGACTTCTATGCACTTTTTGAAGGCGACCCCAATTCCAATGAACCGGGACACGGCCAGGAAGAAAGACGCGGATTTGTTCCTAACGATGGTTCCAACTTCGGTATCGGTTACGGATTCCTTGTTGGGCAGCAATACAATGTTGCAGGCGAACCCCTGAACGATAGGGGAGGTAACCCACTCGTGTTTACCAAAAATTTCCCGGGGTTATCTGGCAATAACGAGAGCAATGGTATCCGTGTAATTAAATACCATCCTAAGAACGGGCCCTTTACAAATCATTTGATTCTATTCCGCTATGCCGATGCTCACCTGATGAAGATTGAAGCCATTTTGAGGGGTGGAACCTCTTCCGATAATACGCAGGATCTTTATAATGAACTGCGAACCATTCGCGATGCCAGCACCATCAGCGGTACGCCAACACTTACTGATATTCTCAACGAACGCGGCCGAGAATTGTATATTGAAGGATGGCGGAGAAACGACCAGATACGATTTGGTACATTTACTTCTACCTGGGCATTGAAAGACAATACAGAACCGTTCCGGGTGCTATTCCCTATTCCTTCACTGGCAATCAGTACCAATCCTAACCTAACACAAAATCCGGGTTACTGATAAGCTGAACATTTTTACAATAAAGGCAAGTAGTTTTACTTGCCTTTATATTTTTATTCCGATACATTTTACCGATGAAGTTTCGTGCGTTGTTTGTTGCACTCCTGGCGTTTACTTGCTGCGAAGAATCCGGCCGGCCAAGTGATGAACAGAAGGTTTTTGTTAAACTTCTGCCAGGTGAAACGGGAATTGATTTTACCAATACCCTGATATTGAAGGAAGACTTTGATGTTTTTCGATACCGAAATTACTACAATGGGGGAGGTGTCGGAATCGCTGATTTTAATAATGACGGATTAGCCGATGTTTACCTTACCTCCAATATGGAAACTAACCGGCTATACCTGAACTTAGGCAACTTCAAATTCAGCGATATTACACAGAAAGCCGGTGTGGGCGGTAACAAGGTGTGGTCAACTGGAGTGGCTATTGCTGATGTAAATGCTGACGGTTGGTTAGATATCTACGTGTGCAATTCAGGAGATCCCAAAGGTCGGAACCGGGAAAATGAACTGTATATAAATAACGGTGATCTCACCTTCAGCGAACGGGCTGCAGAATACGGTTTGGCCGATGTGGGCTTTTCAACCCATGCCGTCTTTATTGATTACGATAAGGATGGCGATCTGGATTGCTACGTATTAAATAATTCCTTTCGGCCCATATCTACCTTGGGATACCGCAACCTTCGTGAGGTACGCGATGAAATGGGGGGCGATCGCTTTTATCGGAATGATAACGGAAAATTTACCGATATAACCGTGCAGGCCGGCATTTACAGCAGTGTGATTGGTTTTGGATTGGGCGTAACAGCTGGAGATGTGAACGGGGACAACTGGCCTGACCTGTATATTTCCAACGACTTCTACGAACGGGATTACCTGTATATCAACAACCATGACGGCACCTTTACCGAAGACCTGGAAAACCGAATGGGTCACATCAGCATGTTTTCAATGGGAGCCGACCTGGCCGATTTAAATAACGATGGCCACCCTGAAATTTTTTCAACCGATATGCTGCCCGAAGAGGAATACAGGCTGAAAACTATGACCGACTTTGAAAGTTATGATGTTTACCAGGTACGGTTAAAAAACGGGTACTACCACCAGTTTATGCGAAACATGCTTCATGCCAATATGGGTAATGGTCAGTTTACCGAGTTGGGTGAAATGACCGGCCTTGCCGCAACAGACTGGAGTTGGAGCGCCCTGATGGCCGACTTCAATAATGACGGGTACAAAGAAATATTTGTAGGCAATGGAATTTATAAAGACGTGACCAATCTGGATTTCATCGACTTCTTCAGCAGTAATGAGCAGATTAAAGCTGCCTCCGAAGGAAAAAAGATAGACTTTAAAGAGTTTGTTGACCGGATGCCCTCAACAAAACTCAGTAATTACTTATTTGAACGCGTTGGAACATGGAAGTACCTTAACAAGGCGCACGAATACGGATTGGATGAGCCCAGTTTTTCAAATGGCGCTGCCTATGGTGACCTCGATAATGATGGCGACCTTGACCTTATCGTTAATAATGTCAATCAGCCAACGTGGGTGTATAAAAACCTTACCCGGGAGAAAACAAAGGGCAATTTCATCAGTATCCAACTCAAGGGAAGCGGTGGGAATAACTTTGGAATTGGCGCCTCAGTGAAACTGTTTGTTAAGGGAGAGGTTCTTTACTATGAACAAATTCCTATGCGCGGGTTTCAGTCAAGCATGGATTATAAATTGGTTGCCGGATTGGGAGAGAATACGAAAGCTGACAGCCTTCGGGTTACCTGGCCGGATGACAAAACCCAATTGTTGTTAAACGTGGTAGCTAACCAAAATCTTGCCCTTCAT
>CAYNIH010000113.1:2799-8236 GCA_964397115.1 uncultured Roseivirgaceae bacterium
ATTATTCCGATGCTCAGCCTCTGGTCTCCCGTTTACCTGCTGAGCCGGCAGCGAAGCCTTATTTATCTCCTGTTGTCGGCAACATTAGCCATAATGAAAATGACTTCAACGATTTCGATCGCGACCGGCTATTGTATTTTATGAACTCTACGCAAGGTCCGGCACTGGCCGTTGCTGATCTCAATAATGATGGATTCGATGACATGTATTTAGGGGGGTCGGTGGGCTTTCCCGGCAAAATTTTCCTGCAACGGGCAAATTTCACCTTTGAGGAAGTATTTTCAATTACTCCCGATGACGCATTGGCCGATGATACCGATGCCGGATTTTTCGATGCCGATGGCGATGGCGACCTCGATCTCTATGTGGTAACGGGTGGGTCGGAGGTTACCGGCAACCATCCGGCATTGCTCGATCGGTTTTATGAAAACACCGGGATACGTAGCGGTAAACCTGTTTTTAGAGCAGTAAACCACAAAATTCCTCCGCTGTACGCCAGCGGCAGTTGCGTGCGACCGGCAGATGTGGATGGCGATGGTGACTTAGATTTGTTTGTTGGCACCCGGCTTAAACCCGGTTATTACGGTTTGTCGTGCGATCAATATATACTTATTAACGATGGAAAAGGGAATTTTACCGATGCCACTACAACGTTTGCTCCCGTGTTGCTTAAGGCCGGAATGATTACCGATGCTCGTTGGTTTGATTACGATACCAATGGGTTTCCTGATTTGGTGATGGTGGGCGACTGGTTACCCGTTAAGGTATTCCTTAATGACGGTAAAAAATTAACAGAAGCCAAAACGGTTAAGGGACTTAGCGGTACAAATGGCTGGTGGAATGTAGTGCGCGTTCAGGATATCAACCAGGATGGCCGGGATGACCTGCTGGTTGGCAATCTCGGAAAAAATTCAACTTTCAAGCCCTCAACAGAATCTCCCATCAGTCTTTATGTTAATGATTTTGATAACAATGGCTCCATTGAACCCATTTTTACCTATCAGAGAAACGGTAAAGAGTACCCCAAAGCATTTAAAAAAGATTTGATTAAACAGATGAGTTCCTTGAAGAAACGATTTCTTTACTATAAAGATTATGCCGGTAAACCCGTAACGGATGTTTTCAGCAAAAATCTGCTTGATAAAGCTGAGAAAAAAGTTGCCTACCTTTCGGCATCTGGTGTTTTCATCAACCAGGCTTCAGGGGGGTTTACATTTACCGAGTTTCCTCCCCAAGCACAACTAGCACCTGTTTATGCTATAGAACTGGCCGATATCACCGGTGATGGGGCGACTGAACTACTACTTGGCGGAAATCTTTACCGGGTGAAACCCGAAGTGGGACGTTTAGACGGCAATGCAGGAGTGGTGCTTAACTACACCGGAAGTGCGTTTACCGTGCAAGGCAGCGCGCTAACAGGATTCTCCCTAAAAGGCGAAACCCGGCATATTAACGTAATTAAGTCGGGTAAAAAGAAAATGCTGATCTGCGCGCGTAATAATGACTCCATGCTGTTTTTTAGAATAAATTAATCCGGTCAATCATGAGGTATTTCTTTGTTTTTATAACTATTATCTTCCTTATAACAACCTGCACATCACGCAATGAAAAAAAGTTTATTCAATTAAGTAAAACACAAACTGGAATAACTTTCGCCAACAACCTCACCGAAACGGTTGACTTTAATATTTTCAACTACATGTATTTTTACAATGGCGGAGGTGTGGCTGCCGGTGACTTGAATAATGACGGACTGGTCGATCTGTACTTTACCGCTAACCAATTGCCAAACCGGCTTTATCTTAATAAGGGGAATTTTCAATTTGAAGACATTACCTCCCTTGCAGGTGTACAGGGCGTTGACGGGTGGAGTACCGGTGTTACCATGGCCGATATTAACAGCGATGGATGGCTGGATATCTACGTGAGCTATGTAGGCAACTATCTTGACTTCAATGGCAAAAATCAACTCTTTATCAATGAAGGCCCCGGTGATGACGGCATTCCGCGCTTTCGCGACAAGGCAATTGAGTACGGTTTGGATTTGTCTGGTTTTTCAACACAAGCCGTATTTTTCGACTATGACCGCGATGGCGACTTGGATATGTACATGCTCAACCATTCGTTGCACAGCAACGGAACCTTTGGCAAGGCGGGTGACCTTCGCTATAAAACCCACCCAACAGCAGGAGACCGTTTGTTAAAAAACGATAACGGAAGGTTTGTTGACGTTACATCAGCCAGTGGCATTTACAGCAGCGCTCTCGGCTATGGGTTAGGAATTGTGGTGAGTGACGTTAACCTTGACGGCTGGCCCGACATTTACGTGGGAAACGATTTCCATGAAAATGATTACCTCTACATTAACCAAAAAAATGGCACCTTTAAAGAGCAGCTTAACGACTATATAAATCATACCTCCCGCTACACCATGGGTGTTGACCTGGCTGATATCAACAACGATGCCTGGCCTGATTTGGTGGCGGTTGATATGCTGCCCTTCGATTACAGTAAGCTAAAGGCCTCTGCAGCTGAAGATCCATATGACGTGTATATTTTTAAAAAAAGGTTCGGATACAATGAACAATATACCCGTAACGTACTCCAGCTAAATAACCAAAACGGAACCTTCAGCGATATTGCACTTTATGCCGGTACGCAGGCCACCGACTGGAGTTGGGGCGCCCTCTTTGCTGATTTTGACCTGGATGGTTTTAAAGATTTGTTCATTTCTAACGGTATCCTTAGGCGGTCGAATGATTTGGACTATATTAATTTCATAACGGTTGATTCCATTCAGGCCGGTATGGCTCAGGAGTTTCAGAGTAAGCACCTCAGGTATATTGAAAAAATGCCGCAGGTAAAAGTTCCTAATTTTCTATTTAAAAATAATGCCGACTCCACCTTTACCGATAAGGCAACTGCGTGGGGACTGGATATGCCAACCTACTCCAATGGTGTTGCCTATGCCGATCTGGATAATGATGGTGACTTGGATCTGGCTATAAACAATGTAAACGATTACGCAGGCATATATGAAAACCGTCACCGTCAGGTTTCAAAACCTGGAGCTTTTGCAAATTACCTTCAGGTGGCGTTTAAAGGCAATGCGGGGAATACATTTGGTATTGGAACCAAAGTGCTCTGTTACATCGGGCAGACAGTACAAATGCAGGAAAATATGCCTGTTCGGGGTTATCAAAGTAGTGTAGAATGCCGCCTAACTTTTGGATTGGGGGCAGCAAACCAGGTAGATTCCCTGCTCGTAATCTGGCCTGACGGACACTACCAAAAGCTAACCGATATTCCTTCTAATCAATTGATTTTTACCGAGCAAAAAAACGCCACACGACAATTTAACTTTAAAGGTTTTCAACGTACTCCAACGTTTTTTACCAAGGCAGCAGATGAAACGCAGATTCCTTTTGTTCATCGCGAAAACTACCTGGTAGAGTTTGATCGGGAAGGCCTGATGCCTTTTATGGTTTCTGCTGAAGGGCCAGCCGTTGCCGTAGCTGACGTTAATGCAGACGGCCTTGATGATATTTATCTTGGAGGCGCCCGCAGGCAGGAGGGAGCACTATTTTTACAGACTGCTTCAGGAGCGTTCCAATCCACTCAGCAAAAACTCCTCATGGCCGACAGTATTTTTGAAGATGTGGATGCTCATTTTTTTGATGCCGACAGCGATGGAGATCACGACCTATTGGTAGTAAGCGGAGGAAATGAATACACAGGCAAATCAAAATACCGGAAACCCAGACTTTATTTGAATAACGGCAAAGGCCTTTTTGATGCTTATGGCAATTTTCCCGAATTGTACCACACCGGCTCATGTGCAGCCATTGCCGATTTTGACAAAGACGGAGACTTAGACATCTTTCTCGGCACCCGTGCTGTACCCTGGAAATATGGCATGCCCGCAGACAGCTACTTGCTGGTAAATGATGGCAAGGGCAATTTTACAGATAAAACAAGTGAACTGGCTCCCAACCTAACTGGCCTTGGAATGGTATGCGATGCCAAATGGGCGGATATAGATAGCGATGGAAACGATGACCTGATAGTTGCTGTTGAATGGCAGGCTATCCAGATTTTTATAAACGATAACGGCAACCTGAAAAAGCGCAGTACGAAAGGATTAGCCGCTCTATCCGGATTATGGCGTACTCTTTCGGTTATGGATATGGATGGTGACGGTGACCTGGATATACTAGCGGGTAACTTAGGCTTGAACAGTAAACTCAAAGCGGCAAAAAATGAACCGCTCAGCCTGTATGTGAATGATTTTGATATGAATGAAACGGTTGAACAAATAGTAACATGTTATGTAGATGGTACGGAATACCCTTTTTATACCCGCGATGAGATGACGAAACAAATGCCTTCACTCAAAAAGAAGTATTTGTCGTACCAAAAATTTGCCGAGGCACCCGTTAGTGAGATGTTTGCTCAGGATGTGATTCAAAAAGCCAAGACCTACCGGGTCAATACACTGGAAAGTATTTATGCTGAAAATCAGGGCGATGGATCGTTCCTAATCAAACCACTGCCACGACCCGCCCAGTTTTCTGCAATCAGCAGTTTTTTACCTCTCGATATAAATGGTGACGGGAAGAAAGATTTCATTGCTGCGGGCAATTTTTACCCCATGAATATTCAAATCGGTCGGCAAGATGCCAGTTATGGGCTGCTGATTCTTTCTGACTCGCAGGGCAATTTTCGTGCTGTTTCACCGGCACAATCTGGCTTTTCTGTGCCGGGTGAAGTACGGGCATTGCGCTTTATAGACTCTTCGTCCTCAAAATTTGTTTTGGCGGTGCGCAACAACGCTTCTCCGGTTTTGTTTAAAATTCTTTCCCAATGAAAAGTCGTTTAATCGGGTTTTGCATTTTTTTCGTCCCGTTTGTTCACGCACAGGATACTTGGACGATTACGGCCACCGGCATTGACCCTGCCAATTATTATGGTGTTACCGTTGCTAACGGTATGATCGGACTGGTCTCATCGCATGAGCCAATGAAGGTTAAAGACGTGGTTTTAAACGGAGTTTATGATCAGTATCAGCGCGGACGGGTTTCAAATATCCTGAAATCCTTTAACCACGTTAACATGAACCTCGAGGTTGATGGTCACCGCATCTCACGTAAAGATATTTCGAATTATCGTCAGCAACTCGACATGAAAAGAGCGTTGCTAATCACCTCTTTTGATGTTGGCGAAAAGTTACATGTCGTTCATGCCCTGCTGGCCTTGCGTCATTTGCCTTACACGGCACTTACTACCGTTACCCTTTCCGCCAAACAAACGGTTCGGGTTACACCCATGAGTGTTATTGAAGCGCCTGATCACCTGATTGATGTCAGAAATTTTTACAGCGAAATTGACAGGCCCCACGTAACCAGTCCCTTGCTAACATCAGTTGCCCGGAGCCCAT
>CAYNIH010000114.1:0-8096 GCA_964397115.1 uncultured Roseivirgaceae bacterium
TTGGCTACCGCGTTACCTACGCCCAGTGCTGGGGCGTGGTTATCGGGGCGGAATTTGTTTTTCTCATTCCGGAATTGCTAAAAATATTGTGGTTCCTATTTGTTGTTCCTGATCCACGGTATTCAGACATTGGTGCGTTTTACCCACTTTCGCTGATGCATTTCTTCGACTATTATGAGATGGACAAGCGGTGGGCTTACCCGTTGCGCGCCTTAAACCTGTTTGAAATCATCTACTGGTTCCTGCTGGTGGCCGGCATCCACCATTACGCACGAAAAGAAAAAAGAATGGTGTGGTTTATTGTGCTCAGTTCTTATGTGCTGATTTTCTTCCTGTGGCTGGTTTTTTACATCGTGGTGTACAAATGAAACTGGCAACCGGCATATTTGCTTTCAGCCTCTCCGGTGTAACCGGAAAAATCCGCGGAGGGTAAGTTTACCCGTTCTCATTTATTCATATACCTTATAACACTAAAATCTGTATTTTCGCCCGTTTTCGATTGTAACGAAATTAACCGCTTTTACGCATTCGCATGAACTTTCAGAGAATCAATAACCTCACCGGCTGGTCGGTTTTTATTATTGCCCTAACCGCCTATTGGCTAACCATGGAAGAAACCGCCAGTTATTGGGATTGCGGGGAATTTATTGCCGTATCGTACAAGCTGGAAGTACCCCACCCTCCCGGTGCCCCGTTGTTCCTGCTCATTGGCCGCATGTTCTCCTTTTTGGCTATGGGCGATGTGACCCGTGTAGCCTATTGGATAAACTTTTCAAGTGTACTGGCCGGTGCATTCGCCTCGCTGTTTACCTTCTGGTCGATTACCCTGTTCGGCCGCAAACTGCTTAACCTCTCCAAACCCGATGACCTGACAGCCGACAAGACCATGTTGCTGATGGGAGCCGGGCTGGTGGGTGCGCTGGCCATGACGTTTGCCGATTCCATCTGGTTCTCGGCTGTTGAAGCCGAAGTGTATTCCATGTCCATGTTCTTTACCGCCTTTGTGGTGTGGGCCATGCTAAAGTGGGATGTTATTGAAGATGAAGCCAAAGCCAACCGCTGGATCATCTTGATTTCTTATTCAATCGGTTTATCCATAGGCGTACACCTGCTCAACCTGGTTACCCTGCCCGCACTGGGTTTGATTTTTTATTTCAAAAAATACAAGCCAACACGTTGGGGTGTCATTGCTACGCTGCTCATCAGCGGGCTGCTCATCATCTTTATCAACGACATCATCATTCCCGGGCTGCCTTCACTGGCCGGAAGCTTTGAAGTATTTTTTGTCAATTCACTCGGCCTGCCCTTTGGCTCGGGAGCATTGGTGTTCAGCTTGATCATTGTGGGCAGCCTGGTGTACGGAATTATCTACAGCCAAAAAAAAGTAAAACCGGTGCTGAACACCTTCCTGCTTTCTACTGCCTTCATTTTAATCGGATATGTTTCCTATGCCGTCATCGTTATCCGATCCAATTACAATACCCCGATTGACGAAAACGATCCCAGCGATGTGATGAGTTTTGTCAGTTACCTGAAACGTGAGCAGTACGGCAGCAGGCCTCTACTCTATGGCCAATATTTTACCGCGCAGATAATTGATATTAAAGAAGGCGCCCCGGTTTACAAAAAAGGAAAAGATAAATATGAAATAGCCGACTACCAGCGCGAGTATGTTTACGACCCGGCCCACACCACCATTTTGCCGCGCATGTACAGCACCACCGACAACCATGCCTCTATTTACCGGTCAAAGCTGGGCCTGAAAGAAGGACAAAAGCCTACCTTTTCCGACAACCTGCGCTTCATGTTCAGCCACCAGATAGGCTGGATGTACATCCGCTACTTCATGTGGAACTTTGCCGGCCGCGATGGCGATGAGATCGGTGCCGACTGGCTGGGGCCATCCAGCTGGTTTGAAGAAGTGCCCTACATGGTATCGTACAACAAGGCACGCAACAACTTCTTCATGATTCCTTTTATCCTCGGGTTCTTCGGATTGTATTACCAGGTTGTGAAGGATCCGAAGAATGCGGGCGTAATCGGGCTGTTGTTTATCTTAACCGGTGTGGCGCTGGTGGTTTACCTTAACTCGCCCCCTTCCGAGCCGCGCGAACGCGATTACATTTACTCCGGCTCCTATTACGCTTTTTCATTCTGGATTGGCCTGGCCGTTATTGGGTTAGCTTCCGGCATTAGCCGGATAATAAAAAATGCAAAAGCCGCTGCAATCACCGCTACTCTTGTTGCCTTATCTGCTCCCTCCCTGATGGCCGCCCAGGGATGGGACGACCATAACCGATCCAACCGGTACTTCTCGGTTGACTCGGCCAGCAACTACCTGGAGTCGTGCGCCCCGAACGGTATCCTGTTCACCGGTGGCGATAACGACACCTTCCCGCTCTGGTATGCCCAGGAAGTGGAGGGCATCCGCACCGACCTGCGCGTGGTGGTGCTGAGTTACTACAACACCGACTGGTACATTGAGCAAAGCATGCGCAAGCATTATCAATCAGACGCCTTTCCGTACACGCTTACCGCTGAGCACTACCGCCAGGGCGGCCCCAACGAAGGGCTGATGTACTTCGAAACAAGCCTGAAAAGCATTGACCTTGTCCAGTATATCGACCTGATCAAGAAAAACAGCAAAAGCCTGCTGCACCCCTACTACCCCAATACCAACATGATTCCATCGAAGGAACTGATCCTGAAAGTGGATACAGCGCATGTTAAAAAACTCGGCATCATCCCGAAAGGCATGGAGCACATGCTGGTGCCCGAAATGAAGTTGCGCGTGCGCAGGAATAGTCTGCTGAAACAAGACCTTGCCCTGCTCGACCTGATGCTGACCAACAACTGGGGAAGGCCGCTGTATGTAAACAACACTTCGCTCGAACAATTTAATATTGACCTGAAGCCGTTTGTGGTGAGCGAAGGCAATGCGTTCCGGATTTTACCCATTCAAAATCCAGACCCGCGAACCCGCCTGGTCAATACCGATGTAGCCTACCACAACCTCATGAACAAGTTCAGGTTTCGCGGGCTTGACAATGCGAACGTTTTCTACAGCGTGGATTACCGGAACTTTGTTCAGAACCACCGAAGCACATTCAATGACGTGGCCGAAGCGCTGCTGAACGAAAAAGATACCGTAAGGGCCCGCGAGGTATTGCTGCGCAGCCTCGAAGTAATGCCCGACAAGGGCGTGCCGTACGATTTTACCAACGCCCTCATGCTCGAAATGCTCTTCGAGGTGGGCGAAAAGGAAAAAGCCATTGACATCGCCAACACCATCGGCAACCGGGTTGATGAGATGTCGGCCTATATGATCAGGAAAGGCCTGTTCGACCGCGATCTGTACAACAACATTGCCGTGCTGGGCGAACTACAACGGGTGCTCTACAAATACGGAGAAGCCGAACTGGCCGAAAAGTACGAGCAGGCCTACGAAAAATATGCTTCGCAGGTACAGCGGTTCGACCGGTAACACGTTTACCGTTGCTTGCGCACCACCAGGAACAGGTCCAGCGCATCCTCAGGCCGGTCAGTTACCAGGTAATCCTCGTGGGTAATGGAAGTTACCAGGCGGTTGTCGGCTTGTTGAAGGTTGTTGCGGTTAAGACGGTTAAGCCACTCATAGGGAATGCGCAATACCCACGCAGGCAATTTGTATTGAAGGTTAAAAACATCCCAACGGGTAAGGCGTTGTACGGACTTTCGGTTTTGCTCGTAATACGCCATTACCTTTTCATTGCCGGTAATGCCCTTCAGTTCAACCTCGCTGAAAACAGGTGAGGCGATGGCTTTTAGCTCCGAAGCCAGGTATTCGCGCACGTGCCACGGATTGCGGGTAAGCGACAGGCTGCGGTTAGGGGTGGTAAGCAGCGCTACACCCCCGGGTTTAAGTACCCGCTGAATTTCCTGAAGAAAAAGCCGGTCGTTTTGAATGTGCTCAATCACCTGGAAGCTGACCACCGTGTCGAACGAATTATCGGGCAACCCGGTTAACGGGGGAAAGTTCATCGTGATAAAGCGGGCCTGAGGGAATTTCTTTTGCAACACCTCCAGCGCAGGTCCTATCTTATCTGTTGCCGTAAACGTTACTGCCCGCTGCAGCAACAACTCCACGCCCCGCCCTTCGCCACAGCCGATTTCCAGCACATCCCCTTCAACATAGGTCATCGCTGCAACATAAGCTTTGAATAACCGTTGATGAATGGGGTTATCGGAAGGAAGTGATTCGGACGTGATTTCGGTAGTAAAGATTTTAGCCATAAACCCAGGGCAGCAAAATTAACCCGAATAGGCAACAATAATTAATGGAGATTACGTTAATTTGAATTTCATGCAGCCTTACTGTTTCCGGATTGTTCTTGCACTACTTGCCTCGGGAGTTTATGCCCAACCCCTGCGCGACATCAACTTCAGTTACCTCTACGATTACGGCACAGAATTTTCGCTCGTGCTGAAGCCCTACTCCATTAACCGGCAACCGGTTGTTCACATCGAATTTTCTTCAACCAACCCGTCTAAAAGTACCCTCGAATACGCCCTGCGCTTTGAGTTACGCAACAGCATTGACGAAAAAGGCGGCCGCGAATTACCCGAACCGGAATGGCTGGTTACAACCGACTCAAAAAAAACCGGTCGCCTGCCTCTTGATAATTCCGCATCCGGGCAACTGGTGGTTGCCAGTGTCATCCTCAACTCATCACGCAAGGCCTGGTACTATTACCAACAGGTTCCGGAGGCAACAACTTTTGCCCTACTGCAGAATAACCTGCCGGCAACGAGAAATTTTATCCGCATAAACGAACTTATTTCATTCAGCGGCTTTGAGCCCGACAAACCCCTTATTGTTTCGCTTTACAAAACCGATTTTCCGGCTGCAGCTCCACCGTTCTCCACCGCACAGGCGCGTGTTTCGCCAACCCTCAAACCCGATTCTGTTTTTACCCTGTCGCCTGCCGAAACGGTGCGTTTTTCAACGCGGGGCCTTTACCTCATCCAGCAAGACACCACCGGCTCAGCCGGTTTGGCTTTCCGCGTTGAAGTCGATTATCCGAAACTGGGTAAAATCGAAACGCTTACCGCGCCCATGATATATGTGTGCGAGAAAAAAGAAATGGAAAAACTGCGTGCGGCAAAAGGCGACAAGCTGTTATTCGACAAGACCATCATCGGCATTACCGGCAGCACCGACCGAGCCAAGGCATTTATCCGCAATTATTTCAGGCGGGTAGAGCAGGCCAACATCCTTTTTACTTCTTACAAAGAAGGATGGAAAACCGACCGGGGCATGGTGTATATTATCTACGGGCCGCCCGAAGAAGTGTACCGCCTCGGAAACCGGGAAGTGTGGGAATACAAGAACGACTATTATAAAGGGCGCATCATCTTCACAAAAGCCGGTACCCTCTTCGACCCCGAAAATTACGTGCTCATCCGCGACAGGAAGTTTACCGACACCTGGTACCAACTGGTTGACCTGTGGCGGAAGGCGAGATTTTAATTGGTAATTTCGGGGCATGCACGCTACCGACATGATTTACGGCACCCGTGCCGTACTGGAGGCCATAACAGCCGGCCGGCAGATAGAAAAAATATTCATCCAGAAAGGACTACATAACGAACTGGTCAGGGACCTGCTCAACCAGGTGCGGGCGCTGGGGTTGCCGATGCAATATGTGCCGCCCGAAAAACTCAACCGCCTGACCTCCAAAAACCACCAGGGGGTTGTCTGCCTGCTTTCACCGATAACCTATGCTTCGCCCGATAACCTCATTCATGCTGCTTATAGCCAGGGCCGCGACCCGTTTTTCATTATCCTTGATCGCATTACCGATGTACGCAACTTTGGCGCCATTGCCCGCACAGCCGAATGTGCCGGGGCCGATGGCCTGATCATCTGCGAGAAGGGCAGCGCACCGGTTTCGGGCGATGCCATGAAAACCTCGGCCGGGGCATTAAACCACCTGCCCGTGTGCCGGGAGAAAGACCTGAAAGCTACCGTAAAATTTCTGCGCGACAACGGACTGAAAATTGTGGCCTGCACCGAAAAGGCTTCTTCATTGATTTACGAAGTTGACCTGAAAGGTCCCGTTGCACTCATCCTCGGCTCAGAAGAAGACGGCATATTGGATGACCTGCTGCGCAGTGCCGATGAACTGGTAAAAATTCCCATGAAGGGGAAGATCGGCTCGCTGAATGTGGGCGTTGCAGCGGGGATTGTTATGTACGAGGTGGTGCGGCAGCGCGTGCAGGGGTGAGGAAAGGTTAAGTTATTGGTTATTGGCTCTTCAGCCGGAAGTTCACCAACACCATTTGGTCTTCCGATTCGGCATAGGCTTTTTTACTGAAAAAACACAATCCGTTTGGCGTTACAACCGATTGGTACCAATTCAGGTCTTCCGGAATATCTGTTTCCCCGGTATAACGGAACCGGTTATCCAGAATAATGACCGACATCCGGCTCCAGGTGTCGGAAGGTGTCCGGTAGCTTTCCGGGGTAACGGGCCGACATACAAACCGGTAGTACACCTTCCGCCAGGCATCGTATTTAATTGCGGAATAGCTCCCCTGAAGGGCGGCATGGCGGTATAGCCTTTGTTCTTCTGTAATAAAATCTCCTCGCGTTTTGCTGAACGGCTTGAGTTGTTCGTTCAGGTACCTGCTTTTCGCACGATAAGGATTCTTTTCGTCCGATTCCACATCGATGACATAGATGCTGTGATCATTACCATAAGCCTGAACGATGAGTTTTTCATCGGGATTATACGTTTGGAAATACCGGTCATACACGATGCCTGCCCACCAGCCTGATTGATAAACGGGGGGCAAACCGAAAGGGTAAACCGTTGTTCGGGCGTGTAAGTTAAACACTGCTCCCGATACGGTATGTTGGTGGGTTGGTTCGTACGTGCAGAAAAATAACCGTGGACCATATTTAAACACCGGTTGTATAGCCGATACCTCCATGTAGGGTGCAGAAGTTCCTGCATCGGCAGGCCGGATACTTCCGTAGTTGGCGATGATTTTCCCCTGACCATTTACCAGTACCAGCCGCTGACCCAGATTAAAAAACAGGAAAACCGAATCGGGTGTATGCATATACAACCCTGAAGGCCATGCTCCTAACCCGTCCGGGCCTTCCCGTTCGAGGATAATACGATTTACTTTTTTCTTAGTTTTATAATCATATACCTCCACCTGCCTGAAAGCATGACTGTTGTGGACTACAAGGTATTCTTCATGCCCATACCGGTGATAGTAAAAGTCGCTGCGCCCCACCCGCGTAATGCTGTCGAGTAAAAAGGTATCAGCCCCGGCAGGTTCGAGCACAAAAGAAGAAGAAGTGCTTTGCACCATTTCCCGTGGTTCGGTGCAGGAACCCAGGGAGATAATGATGATGGAAAATAATACAACAGTAAGCGAACGGAACAACATAAAGTTTAAGGAATCCAATCCCAATAGGTTGCATCGCAGGTGCAGTTGCAGGCGGCTGAACCGCAATATTGCCCTCCATTTGGAGCAGGAAGGCACCACCCGTTGTTTAGCACGTCAGGCCGATCTTCACAGTGGGATTGTTGCGCAACCGACAGATGGAACAATAACAACATACATGCAGAGAGAAATAATTTTTTCATAGTAACATTGATTACTCCTCCCACCCCCGCAGCAGGGCCCCGCATACGCCATCCCTAAAAGATAACCAGCGTATGGCTGCGGGAAATGGTTAAGCGAATGTAATGCTCTCCGCATAAACACACCATGCTATGGTTGCGGTTTTCTTACATGCCATATTCAGGGCGGGGTAAATATAAAACTTCGTTTTTGGCATGCTAGTGGGGTTTCATCACACACACACACACAAACGGAAAAAGTGACAAATCAAAAACAAATCTTACATGGGCCGGAAAAACTTTTGTGCAACCCTGCTGATAAGTCATCTTACAAAACCGGTTTGAGTGTGTGCAGAAAATCAGATCCTTAAACAATCTATCAGGTAAAAAATCCAATAAGGTCTTACCCTGCCTTTTATTCCTCACTAATAACGGAGAGGTAACTGCATTTACATGCACCCTGATATTTTGCTCAAA
>CAYNIH010000115.1:0-8090 GCA_964397115.1 uncultured Roseivirgaceae bacterium
ATGACTTGTTGATTTGTCTTTCTAAACAATACGTTGTGCTGATGAAGACAGGTGCCGAAGTACACATGGATATATCATAATGTTATCAGCTAAATCCAGCCTGTATTTGGTTACCTGCCTAAACGAATGCCAAGCAATATGGCAACAGGAAGTGTTAGTTCAATTGTTCGTCTCCGTTGTTTTGCGTCTGGACTTCCAGGAAATTTTTCAGTCCGCACAACGGAGGTATAATACAAACTTGTTTCCGTTCCGATAACTACCTGGCTGGCCAGTTGAAACATTATCCCTGCCCTGGGGCCCATGCCCCAACCGCTTTGTTTAGTGGTGATGGTAATGGGGCTGCCAAAGTCGCTTAAGGTAGTTTCATCCTTACCTCCCAGTATCAGGAAATCAAAACCGTATAGATATATCCACCGGTTACCGGCCTGTAGCTTGCGTTCATAGCCAATGCGTATAGCCATTTCACGCGTTATCGTTTCAAAATCATTACCGTTGCTGTTATCCGAAAGCTTAAAGCGCGAATAAGAAAAGGCTGCAGCAAGGCCCTTTCCCGTAAGTTTTGAATTAGAGGCATACTGGAACTGAAACGGATTATTGGTAGGCGTTGGCTCATCGCTGAAGTTAAGAATTTGCCGGAGGAGCGGGTTGATCTCCACACTGACATAATGCCAGTTGGGTTTTTCGGCAGGCTTTGCTTCAGGGCTACTATTTTCGGAGAGGGTACTTCGTTCACTTACCGATTGAACCGGTTCGCTGCGGACTTTATCTGCTTCTGGCAAACGCATCATTGAGCTAAGCCCCGGATAACTTATTCCTTCCAATCCCAGGCAGCGGTTGTTCGCAAGAAAGTGGCCGCTAAGGCTCGTTGCATCATACTTCAATGAATGAAAATACTCTGATTGATTATTACGGCAATTGAATTGCTGAAACAAAAACTCCTGAAATGCTCCCACGGTTGAATCGCTTGTTATTGCCCGTGGCGACAAAAACACTATTGGGCCGGTTGCTTCCCTCGAAAAAAAATAAACTGAACTTCCGAATAATGAAGAATACAGGCTATTCCTTCCTTCTACAACCACATTGAGCAACACATTTTTATCCGTCCATTCGGGGTTATCGGGTTTATCTTCAGGGTGGTGGAGTTCTATGCCGGAAAGAATGTATTTCGCTTTTGAGTAAATGCCAAATTCGCGCAATTGATTTACAGGCCGCTGATTAAGCGAATCGAGCAGGTGAAGGCGATAGCTCAGGTAGGTATCGTACTTCCAGTTTTCCGGGTGAATGTAACACTCGCTTTTTTGCCCTGTGTTATCTACGAAATATCCCTTTAAAAAAACCGACTGTGCCGTTGACCTCAACGTAAGTACAGCAAGAAGGCAACAAGCAACCAGTCTGAAAAGCAATGCCGGTAATTAATATTGTTTAAACGGATTGGAAAAGCGACTATCGGTAATCAGTCTGGTATCGGTAAGTGTGGCAAGAAACGCAATGAGCGCTGCTTTTTCAGCGGCCGTCATATTGAGGCGCAGAGGCTTACCCTCTTCGGTACGGAGCCGGGCATCCAGGGTTGCGCTGTTTTTAATGCCCTTGCTGTAATGTTCCAGCACCTCTTCAAGCGTTTTAAAACGGCCATCATGCATATAGGGTGCTGTTAACTGAACGTTTCTAAGCGATGGGATTTTGAACATACCCGCGTGGTTCGGATCTCTGGTAAAGGTGCTCAGGCCAGGGTCAGCAACCGAGCTGGCATCCAAACCAATATTGGCAAACCCACCAAATGCGTGGCAACTTTGACAATCAAATTTCTGCGTGAAAAGAAAGCGGCCAAATTCTTCACTGGCATTCAGCGTAGCTTCGCCACGCTCGGCCTGATCAAGTTTGGAATTGTTGGAACGGATGCTTACCAGAAAAGCGCTTAAGCCGAACGAAATTTTATCAGGCGTAACGCTTTTTTCGTCACTAAAAGCCTTCCTAAAAAGCCAATTATACTCAGGTATGATTTCCAGTTTTTTGGCCAGCGTAGGCATATCGTGCATGCCCATTTCAATGTGGTCCATAATGGGCCTGGTTACCATACTCTGAAGCGATGATTCCCGACCGTCCCAAAACAGCCGGGTATCGGTACTGAAGAAAACGGGTGGAGGAATTACGCCTGGTAAATACTCCGGGTTGTCTTGCGGTGGCAAAATAACCGGTGTACTGTCGGGTTCAATAACCGCATTATCCGTGAAAATTGTAGAGATAATATTTGCAATGGGCATGGAGTTGCGGAGCGTAAGTTTGTTTTGAAAGCCCCGGCTAAATGCTACATTATCGGCAAAAGCACTGGCCTGTTTATGGCAACTTGCGCACGAAATGGCGTTGTTAACAGACAGGCGTGTATCGTAAAACAACACGCGGCCCAATGTTACCAGTTCATCGGAGGCACCCGGAACATTGTACTCGAAGGGAACATGTGGCAATTCAAGGCTTTTTACTGAAGGCCCTGAATCAAACGTTTCACAGGCCGAAGCCACCAAAACGAGGGCAGCAATAACCTTTTTCACTAAGGTATCCATAACCAAGGTAGTTTTGCTAGTGAAAGGTAATCAACTTCGCAACAATTATCAACTTGAAAAACGAAACACCTTAAGGGTTTATTGTTCGCTGATTTGAAAAATCGCCCCGTAACACGCGGTACCTCATGCGGGCCTCGGCTGCATATACACTGCCGGGAAACCGGTTAAGAAACTCCCGGAAGAGTTCCATCGCCTTGTCTTTGTTGCCTAGATGGCGGTCATATATTTCGGCTTGAAGAAAAAAAGCATCATCTGCCAGGATGTCTTCTGAATAGTCGTCAAGGATTTTCTGCAGCAGCCCCAGCGATTTGTCAAACTCTCCGCGCTTTAACCGCAGGTTGGCTTCAAGCCAGTACACATCGTCCAGCAGGGTGTAGTTGGCATACGAAACCCACACAGAATCCTCTTTCGCCTGAAAATCAAAGGTAATGTTTAACAAAAAGGCATCTTCCTTAGTCATTCTGGTGCGGCCTTCTTTAAGAAACTTAATCGCATCAAGTGCCTGATCCGTTTTGTTTTGATATAGCTGCAACTCAACTTCAGCGAATTGCCGTAAGGCCACCCCGGCCGAATCAAGGGCGATGTTTTCTTTGATGCGCATGCTGAGTTCCATGGCATCGTTGGCAATGTCACGTGTGGTGGCCTCTTTTAAAATATCCAGATGTTCCTGTGCCAACCGGAAATCGCCTCTGTAATAAGAAAGTTTGGCATTTTTAAGCTTGGCTTCATAACCAAGCGGATTTTCCTTTAGTGATTTTTCAACTTGCGCATAAAGCAGGGCAGATTCCCAAGGCTCCCCGTTCAGAAGATGGATATCGCCTAAATCGAGTTTTGCTCTGGCCTTCACCTGTAGTGAAGCCCTCGGATTGTTAATGAGTGTGGTAAGCAGGGCGATGGCTTTCTCTTTCTCATCCAGAAAGTAAGCCCACAGCAGTGCCTCGTTTCGCTGGGCCTCAAGGGCAGAGGAGTTGTCTGCATGTTCCTTAATAAAATTTCCGTATTCACGGATTAACGATTGGACGGAATCGGCCTGTACAGGAAACGTATTTCGCACCCGCGTTTCGCGGGCACGGATAAGCCCGAGACGGGCCTGTAAATAATGTGGGCCTGCAGGATATTCTTTTGCAACAAACGCATAAGCCGCCAGGGCATTTTCGTAGTCTTCATTGTCCAGGGCAACGCGGGCAACTTCCATACACTTCTCCCCAGTTTTGGATGTTCGTTTGTCATAGGCGCGTGCCTGCACAAATGCAGCATAGAAATTCTTTTGCTGCATGGTAACCCATATCAACAGGTCTGAATACACCGCCATGTCCGGATATTTCTGGACCCGTTCGTATAAAACTTTTTCGAGGCTTTCCAACTCTTCAGGCTGTGTAAGCAATACCTGCATTACGTTCTTAACATACTGTGTGTTAGCCGAGCTTTGCATAATATAGGTAAGGTACTCCTGTACCATTTTTTCTTTCTGACCTTTAACCCGGTAAAGCGAAGCAAGTTCCAGACAGAACATGAAGGGATTGTCGAGGGTTTGCCTGCTTTCGGTAAGTGCCATGATGGAATAATCAGCAAGCGAACGACTCGCCAGATAATCAGCTAAAATTTTTATGCGCGAAACATTCGCTTTATTTTCCTGGATTAATTCCCTAAATATTCGGTCTGCCCTCACCAGGTCACCCGATCGCACATATACAATTCCAACATCGGCCCTAACCTGAATGTTAAGCGGGTCTTTTCGCAGCACCCGTTTCAGGTAACTAAGCGCTTCTTCGGAGGCACCTGCATCAAGCAAAGTATTAATGTAATTATTATGAATGAATTGAAAATTAGCTTCATTCCTGGCAAGGTCGCGGTAAAGATCCAATGCTTTTATCTTATCGCCTTTTAAAAGGTATTCATTAGCCAGTTGAATTTCGTTTTGATCCTGGGCATAAGAAAGGTTACAAAAGCATAAACATGCAAGGATGTTAATAATTAAAATGTATTTAAAATTTATGTTGTTATTATTAGCCACGTGGAATTGTTGACTGATTATGTTTTTTATTCATTTCAACGATAATGTTGATCGTTCTGTTTATACTAAATTGCTTGTAGTTAATAACTTAGTGGGTTTATTCACAACATTTATTTAATAACATAGTTCTGCTTGTTTATTAAACGGTTTGTTAATGAGTGTGGTTAAATTGTATTTAGTAAACAACAAATGTGTTGTTTAGTGTCAGTTTGGTGAACTAAGCCTTTTGAAAAGTTGTTGGGCGGTGTTTTACACATTTTGTCAATACTGAATTAACAATGGGCCAAGTTCCCAGTTGGCTTTGAGGGTAATGGTGCGGTTCTCTTTTTCGTCTTTGTAAAAAATAACTGCCTCAGGTTCTTGGTTAAGAAAATAATTACCCGTATCCCACTTGTTGTTGGCATTACTGTCTAAAATGGTTCGGATAAGGTATTCGCCTGGTACAAGATTTTCGAACGTAATTTTTTTTGACAATGACTCTGCGATTACTTCGTATTTGGCGTTGAGTAGTTGAGTGATGGTATTGCCGGTTCCCGCTACTTCAACGAAGAGCGTGGCTGCTGTTTCTGGTTTGATAATCGAAAAGGGAGAACTTATAAAGGGTAGGGTATCTCCTTCTACAGAACGGATTGCTCCTTTGGTAATAATTAGTTCATTGAATGCTATTGCCGGTTTCTGCTTAATAGTTGATCTTGAGCCGGGATCGGTTCTTTTTGCTGCTCCTTGCAGGCGCGGTAATTGCTGAGTGGTATTCCTGGAAGTTTTTGGTTTAGCAGCTTCAAATGGTTGAGGTAATTGTTTATTGAATTGTGCAAGAGTAAAAGAAGGGTTCCATGAGAAGTCTTTTTCACTAAAAGCAACCGTAGTTGCGGAGTCAAGTTTAATATAAATGCTGTCGTATAGAATGGTCAGAACCGGTTTACTAAAAGCAAACTGACCCTGCACTTTCTGACGGTTTTCCAGGTAACTAAGATTTTGTGGTTTTACGCTGAAGGGCTCTTTTTGAATGGAAAGTTTATTGAAGGAAACGTATAAGGTAGTATCAAGAGAAGTGTTCATACTGTCAGTTAGAAATAAATGTACTGATAAGCTGTCGATGTCGGTCAGTGTGTTGTAAAACCTAATGGTTGAATATTCAGGATTATCGTAATAAATAGGCTGGTCAGGAAACACACTCGCTATTTTTCCGCTTGCGTAACCTTTATTCAATCGTACGATAAACTGGTGGCCAATCCGTTTAGCGGACACTAATTTAAATGGGCGCATGTTGAGAAGGATGCTGTATAGTTCGAGATCTTTAATCGGCTGCTCTAATCGTATAGTATCAACAAGAAACGCAAACGCCTCGCTTTGGCTATCTACTCTCAGATTTTTGTTCTTGTCGTTAAAGGCATAGATTCTATAGTCCCCCTTTTTAAGGTTTTCGATGGTAAAGTTTCCTTGTTTGTCGGTCAGGAAAAAATATTTCGGCATGTGGGCAAAGATGTTAAAGGTGTCACTTAACGGCACAAGGGCCACGGTATAGTTTTCGACAGGGATGTCTTTAAGTAAATCACGAACGCTTCCGGAAACGGATAATGAGTCAATATAAGCGCCTGTACTGAAAGCCAGGGTTAAATTTTTGGATGCATTCTTTTCGGTTAAATCCTGAATAGCTTCCCGAAAGTTGATGGTGTAGGTGGTGCTGTCGAGCAGTTCGCTATTGAATTTCAAAGTTACTTTATTCCTGCGAGCGGTGACTTCAAATTTTTTACCGACTGTGGGAACAATGATTACCTGTTCGCGGGCATTGTTAATCTGCACGTATTCGTTAAAGACCAGATCAATTTCATTGCGCTTAAAGCCAGTTTGTCGGTTTGAAGGGGTTGATCGCAGCAATTCCGGAGGCTCCGAGTCTTTCGGTCCACCGGTAGGGGTTGTTTGTTTTGCACAACCGAGAAGTAAGGCGAGAAAACCGATAACTACTGCAATGCGCATCATTTTGAGTTTGCTTTGGCCAGAAAGATAAGGCTTGAATAATTGGTTTTATTTCTGGCTTTAAGATTGGATAAGACACCTGTGAATGCAGCCCTAAAGAGATTTCTTATTCTTTGTTTCGGATGACGGTATTGTTCACTCAGCAAACTAACGTAATAGGCATCCAGCTTCATGGGCAGTATAGTTAATGGAGTTAAGTAATTTTTTTTTAGGAGAGTAACCATGCTGCCGGAAGTAAAATGCCAGAGATGCCTGGGCACATCATAAGCCGCCCAATAAGATCCATAATACCCTGCATCATATGCTTCATGATTAGGAACCGCTAGCACAAGCAAACCGTTTGGTTTTAATAATTGCCTTATTTGTTGAATGATAACTTGTAAATTAGGAATATGTTCAAGCGCATGCCAGAGGGTTATCACCTCAAAGGAAACCGGTGGTAACTGGTCAGCGGACGGATAAATTTTCTGGCCCAGCAGCTGTTCAGCTTTGGTACGCGCTTCAGTTGAAGGTTCTACCCCTGTTACCAACAAGCCTTTGCTTTTCATGTAATGCAAAAACTCACCGGTGCCACACCCAATATCAAGAATCCTGCCAACCGCGCAGCGTTGTTCAATTAATTTGCCTTTCCTGCGTAAGGCCAGGTAACGTGCACTTTTATAGATCAAACTGATCAATCCTGATTGCGATTTTCCTGAATGAGAAATGTAGGAGGGGAACTGATAATAGCTCCCGAGGTTTTGCTCAACAGGTCGTGGTGAGGTGACTACCAGATTGCAGGATGTGCATTGTCTGAGGGTAAAGGCCTCTTTGGTTAGCGCGTAATCAATGCAATCAAGGTAATGACGAAATGAAGCCGAAGAACAAACAGGGCATACCAGAACTTCCTCCATTATTTACCAAGGTAAACGGTAAGAACTGAAACATCAGCCGGGCTAACCCCGCTGATGCGGGAAGCCTGGCCTATGGTGAGCGGCCGTATTTTTTTTAGCTTTTCCCTGCCTTCGGCAGACAATGCCTTTACCCGGTCATAATCAAAATCGGATTTTATTACATAATCTTCAAGCGTGGATATTTTCTGAACGAGTTTCTTTTCGCGGTCAATATAAGTTTGATATTTTACTGCTATTTCGGCTTGCTCCAGTGATTCTTTTGCAAACTTTTTAAACTCACGATTTAAATTTTCATCAAGAGAGCAAAGTTGTTCGATACTGATCTCTGGCCGTTTCAGCAGGGCGCTTAAGGTTATCTTTTCTCTTAAGGCAGCAGAACCGATTCCCTCAAGGCCGGCATTGACCTGGTCAGGGTCTAACTTCATCGTATTTAGTTTCACGAGAATTTCTTCAACCTCACCCCTCTTATTTTGTAATCTTTCAAAGCGATCACCTGAGGCAAGCCCAAGTTTATACCCGGTTTCCGTAAGACGCATGTCGGCATTATCCTGACGGAGCAGGATGCGGTATTCGGCACGTGAGGTCAACATCCGGTAAGGCTCTTGAGTGCCCTTTGTAACGAGGTCGTCAATGAGAACGCCAATGTAG
>CAYNIH010000116.1:0-1754 GCA_964397115.1 uncultured Roseivirgaceae bacterium
CGAGGCTGGAAAAAGTGAAGAATGAATTGAAGAAAATCGTTCAGGCGTTCAACTCCAACCGCATCGGCATTATCATTTTCTCCTCCGAAGCGTTTATGCAATGCCCGCTTACGTACGATCAGGCTGCACTAAACTTATTCATTGATGCGCTCAACACCTCGCTGGTGCCTTCAGGGGGAACGGATTTCGGGCCGCCATTGAAGATGGCTATAGAAAAATTGGAAAACGACAACGGCCGCACAAGCGAAGTTACCTCAAAAGTCATTGTGCTGATAAGCGATGGCGAAGACTTTGGCGATGAAACCGATGCCGCCCTTGCCGAAATCGAGGAGAAAGGCTACAAACTTTTTACGCTGGGCGTAGGCACCCTGCAGGGCGGACAGATTCGTACCGGCAGCGGTTACAAAACCAACAGGCACGGACAGGTTGTGGTTACCCGGCTCAATCCGGACGCACTTCGTAAACTGGCCGGAAAAACAGGCGGCCAGTATTTTGAAATTACCGACAGCCGTAACGACATCACCCGGCTTATCAACACCATTGACCGGATTGAAGGCGAACTGATGGATGCCCGGCTTATTGATGTTACCGCCAACAATTATTTTTACTTTCTGACTCTCGCTGTAATTTTATTGGCGCTGGATGTGTTATTACCGGTGAACGCTGTGCGGATATGAAAGCCTTAGCCCTGATAATATTGCTGCTCACCACTATTACCGATCCGGCAAAAATCGGAAAGATAAACCGCGCCAAACAAGAGGCACGCCAGGCTTACCTGGCTGGCGACTACAAAACGGCTGCAGCTCTTTACGAATACCTGGCCGACTCGCTGAATGTACGCGAAGATGAGGTGTTGTTAAACCTGGCCCACGCCCGCTTTCAGTTAAACGACACCGCCCGTGCCCGAACAACTTACCAGCAGGTAGCCGGTAGCGCAACACCCTCGGTCCGCTCTACGGCTCAGCAACAACTGGGCGTGCTGGCAAACCGGCTCGGAAAAGCTGAAGAAGCGCTGGAGCATTTTAAAGATGCACTCAAAGCGGACCCCGCCAACCGGGATGCCCGCTACAATTACGAACTGCTGAAGAAGAAACTGGACGAACAGAAAAAAAAGGAGGAGCAACAACAACAAAATCAACCGCAAAAAGATCAGCAGGAACAGGAAAAGCAGAAAAACCAGGACCAGAAAAAAAATGACAAAAACCAGCAAAAGCAGGATCAGCAGAAAAGCGATCAGCAGAAACAAGATGAACAACAGCAAAAAGCCGATCAGCAGAAACAAAATGAACAATCCGGGCAGGAAGAGCAAAAAAAAGAGGGTAAGCAGGACCCAGCCTCTTCAGTAACTGAAAAACTGGAGCAACTGAAAATGAGTGAGGAAAAAGCCAAAATGCTGCTCGAAGCCATGAAGAACCAGGAAATACAGTACCTTCAGCAAAACAAACGCAAACCAACCAAACCAAAGGATAAAGGAAAACCAGATTGGTGAAATACGGGTACGAGTTACGAGGTGCGGGTTACGAGGTTGGAAGTACAAAAAGAGGTAACACGCAACCCAAACCCCGAACCCCGTAACCCGTAACCCGAACCCCGAAACCCGAAACTCAACGAATATGAAAGAAGTATACATTATCTCAGCCGTACGCACACCCATCGGTAGTTTTGGCGGAAGCCTGGCATCGCTGCCTGCTACCCAACTTGGTTCAATTGCCGTGAAGGGTGCTATTCAAAAAGCCGGAATCGATCCGAAACAC
>CAYNIH010000116.1:1764-3133 GCA_964397115.1 uncultured Roseivirgaceae bacterium
CCAGGAATTGTACATCGGCAATGTTATTTCTGCCGGATTAAAACAAGCGCCCGCAACCCAGGTGGCCGTTGGGGCCGGCTTGGGTTACGACATTCCCTGCACGCTCGTCAACAAAGTGTGCGCTTCGGGCATGAAAGCTGTTATGCTCGGTGCCCAATCCATCATGCTGGGCGTAAACGATGTGGTGATTGCCGGAGGTATGGAAAGCATGAGCAACATCCCCTACTATCTGCTGAAAGCCCGCTACGGATACAAATACGGAAATGGCGAACTCGTTGACGGGTTAACCTATGACGGCCTCACCGATGTTTACAACCATTGCGCAATGGGCGTATGTGCCGACAACACCGCCAAAGAAATGAACATCACCCGTCAGGATCAGGATAACTACGCCATTACTTCCTACAAGCGATCGGCAGCAGCCTGGGCTGCTGATAAATTCAAAGACGAAATTGTGCCGGTTGAAATCACCGACAGGAAGGGCAACGTAACCCTGTTCACCGAAGATGAGGAATATAAAAATGTAAACTTCGAAAAGATACCCGCTTTGAAACCCGTATTCACCAAAGACGGAACCGTTACTGCAGCCAACGCATCAACCATCAACGATGGGGCCTCGGCCATGTTATTGGTGAGCAAAGAAAAGGCAAAGGAACTGGGCCTGAAGCCATTGGCAAAAATACTTGGCTTTGGCGATGCCGCCCAGGACCCCATGTGGTTCACTACCGCCCCTTCGTTGGCCATTCCAAAAGCTATGAAGCATGCCGGGGTAGATAAAAAAGATGTTGCCTATTACGAAATCAATGAAGCTTTTTCGGCCGTGGCCATTGCCAATAACATCAAACTGGGTCTTGACCCGGAAAAAGTAAATGTCAATGGAGGGGCTGTTGCGTTGGGCCACCCGCTGGGCGCTTCGGGCGCACGCATCGTTACCACGCTGATTAATGTATTGAAGCAAAACAATGCGGCTATTGGCGTAGCCGGCATTTGCAACGGTGGCGGTGGAGCCTCGGCCATGGTAATAGAGAAATTGTAACCATTCATATTACACAACAAGCAGGCTTGCGTTGCGTTGGTTAGCTGTTGGATACAAATTGGCAACTGCCGCATGAACCGGATGCTGCTCTTTCTCTTCGCGATAAGCTTTGCTGCTGCGGCACAGCGCGAGGTGCGTACGTACTACGACAAAAACCGCACCTTGCTCCAGGAAATCTACACCGTTGCCCAGGATGACAACGAAAAACTGATTGGCCGGTACCAACGCTACTACCCTAACGGCAACCTTGCCGTTGAAGGAAACTTTGCCAACGGAAAAAAATCAGGTGTATTTACTGAGTACCACGAAACCGGTGTGCCTGCGCGCAAACTG
>CAYNIH010000116.1:3143-7945 GCA_964397115.1 uncultured Roseivirgaceae bacterium
ACGGCATGCGCCACGGTCCGGCAGATGTATTTGATGAGTCGGGCAAAAAAATTCAACGGGCTTACTACCAAAACGACATCCTGGTGGACAGCGTACAGTCGTTTTACGACAACGGTGTTATTAAAAGCGAAACGGTATTTAAGAAAGGCAAGCCCGATGGCGTGGTGCGCGAATACTACCCGGATGGGACATTAAAAAAAGAAATTCAGTACGCGCACGGCAAACCTAACGGCATCACCCGCAGTTTTTATGAAAACGGCAAAGTGGCCATTGAAGCCAACTACAAAAACGGTATCCTTACAGGCTTCTACAAAACCTACTACCCCAACGGCCAGCTCGAAACGGTTTCGACCATGAAAGACGGATCGAAAAACGGGCAATACAAAAACTACGATGAAGAGGGCCACCTGCTGCTGGAAGGAAACTTTATGAACGGCCGCCTGCATGGCGACAACACAGGGTATTACCCGAACGGTGTGGTGAAGCATCGCTTCAAATACAAAGAAGGCTACAAAACCGGTATCGGGCTAACCTACTATCCCAACGGGGTATTGAAGCGCAGGGAACAGTTTGCCCTGAACGGCATCGATTGGATAGTGGAAGAGTTTACCGACTCGGCAAAACGAACAGCCGAAAAACGTTACCGCAACCAGCAACCGCACGGGCAATGGACGTTTTATTACCCGGATGGAAAAACAGAAAAAATCAAAGAATTCTACGAAGCCGGAAAATTGCATGGCCCCCGGTATGAATATTTTCCTGACGGAAAAATCGCGCACGAACAAACCTGGAAGTTTAACCTGCTCAACGGCCCCTACAAAAACTACTACCCTTCGGGTAAGATCGAATCAGAAGGCGAATTCCGCTCCCACCGAAAGCACGGATTATTTACCGCCTACTACGAGAACGGCCAGGTGAAAGAGCAGGGCGAATACATTGCCGACAAAAAGCACAAGGAATGGAAAGAATTTGACGAACAGGGCAAGGTTAAAAAAGTTTACCTGTTTAAAGCCGGAATCCCAGAGTAAGAAAACTAAATACCCTTTACCATTTCAGCCTTTACCCATTCTGCTTTATTTTGCAGGCTCATGCAAGCCATAAAAGAAACTCACTTCACCTTTCCGGGACAGACGGGCTTTTACCGGGGCAAGGTGCGCGATGTGTACTACTTCGGCAACCTCATGGTGATGGTGGCTACCGACCGGATTTCAGCATTTGACGTTATCCTGCCCGAAGCCATACCCGACAAGGGAAGAATATTAAACCAGATTGCGGCCAAAAACCTGCAGGCCACAAAGGCCCTGGTACCCAACTGGGTAATCAGCACCCCCGACCCCAACGTGACCATCGGGATCAACTGCCACACCTTTCCGGTTGAAATGGTGGTGCGCGGTTACCTGGCCGGCCACGCCTGGCGCGAATACAAAGCCGGCAAACGCACGCTGTGCGGTGTGCCCCTGCCCGAAGGCCTTAAAGAAAACGACAAGCTGCCGCAGCCAATCATTACGCCAACCACCAAAGCGCATGCGGGGCATGACGAAGATATTTCAAAAGACGAGATACTGCGCAGGGGACTGGTCAGCGAAGCCGACTATGCGCAGCTTGAAACCTACACGTTGCGCCTGTTCAACAAAGGCACCGAACTGGCAGCCCAGCGCGGCCTCATCCTGGTTGACACAAAATACGAATTTGGCAAACACAACGGCACCATATACCTGATTGACGAAGTGCACACGCCCGACTCATCGCGCTACTTTTATGCTGATGGCTACGAGGATCGCCAGCGAAAAGGCGAACCTCAAAAACAACTCTCCAAAGAATTTGTGCGGCAATGGCTGATGGAAAACGGCTTTCAGGGTAAGGAAGGACAACGGGTGCCCGAAATGACTCCCGAAATCGTACAATCTATTGCCGACCGGTACCGCGAACTGTACCGGCAGGTAACCGGAGAAAATCTTGAACCGATAAACTATAACGGCATCCTGCACCGTATTGAACAACGCATCCTTAATTCGCTAAATTCCGTTAACTTGCAGGCATTGGCTTAGCATTCAAAGCATGAAATACACCATTGATAAACAAGAGAAATACAGTTTACTGCGCTTACACGAGGAAAAGCTGGATAGCAGCGTAGCACCAGGATTGAAATCAGAATTAATTACCCTCCATGCCGAAGGGGTAAGAAACATCATCCTTGATCTTTCCGAAGTAAAATATACCGATTCATCAGGTCTGAGCGCATTGCTGGTTGGCAACCGCATTGTACAGGAAGACGGGGGAATTTTTGTGCTCGCTCACCTGAGCGACCACACGATGAAACTCATTAAAATTTCACAGCTCGACAGCGTATTGAATATCCTTCCCACGGTAGAAGAAGCGGTTGATGCCGTGTTTATGCATGAAATTGAGCGTGACCTTAAAAAGACAGATGGCAATTAAATTGGCCGGCTAAATAAAGTTTGTCAGCCAAAACCAACCCGGTTTTGGTTTTTTTATTTTTGATCGTGAGTTTTAAAATCACCATACTCGGATCCAGCGGTGCCGTGCCGGCTTACGGACGTTACCCGTCATCGCAGCTGGTTGAAATACAGAATGAGCACTTTCTGGTTGACTGCGGTGAAGGCACACAAATGCAGCTTGCCCGGTTCAACGGCAACCTCCACCGCATTGACCACATCTTTATTTCGCACCTGCATGGCGACCACTACTTGGGGCTGATGGGGTTGCTTTTTACCATGCACCTGCACCATCGCGAAAAAGACCTGCATATCTATAGTCAGCACGGCTTGCACGAAATCATCACCACGCAGTTGCGGCATTCCCGCTCCGTACCTTATTTCAACATTGTGCTCCATACCCTTGCACCCGACAGGCCAGCACGCATTTTCGAAAACAACTGGCTTACGGTTGACACCATACCGCTGTTGCACAAACTGCCCACCGCGGGTTTTTTGTTCCGTGAAAAAAATAAACCACGGAGAATAGATAAAGCCCGGCTTCCTGAAGGGTTACCCTATTACCGGATGAACGAACTCAAAGCCGGGTTCGACCTGAAAGACGATGCAGGAAATGTGCTCTATAAAAATTCCGATCTCACCTTGCCGCCCCCGCGGTCGCGAAGCTATGCCTATTGTTCCGACACAGCCTACACCGAATCCTTTGTAGAACAAATCAGCGGAGTGGATGTTCTTTACCATGAGGCTACCTTTACGGAAATGGATAAGGCCAAAGCCATCGAAACACTGCACAGCACTGCCCGCGAAGCAGCCCTGCTCGCGCAAAAGGCAGGCACCGGCAAGTTGCTGCTCGGGCATTTTTCGGCACGCTACCGCGAACTTGACTTGCTGCTTGATGAGGCGCGCACTGTTTTTCCTGAAACCCACCTCGCCATTGAGGGCCAAACCTTTACCCTTGCCGAATGAAGCCTGACCTGAATGAAAAGAAAAACCGGCTATTCATTTTTCTCTCGGGGTTCTTCCTAACCAACGCCTTGGTTGCCGAAATGGTAGGAACAAAAATCTTTTCGCTCGAACATGCCGTTGGACTTAACCCGGCCAACCTGAATCTTTTCGGTTATACGCTCGACTTCAACCTTACTGCCGGTGTGGTCATCTGGCCGTTCGTTTTTGTTACCACGGATATCATCAATGAATATTTCGGAAAAGAGGGCGTGCGAAGGATAAGCTTGCTGACAGCCGGCCTCATTGCCTTCGCTTTTTTCATCATCGGGGCTGCCACCCTCCTTCCGCCTGCGCCTTTCTGGGTTAACCTTTACCAGCAAGAGGGTCTTGACATCAACCAGGCGTTCAGCACCATCTTCAGGCAGGGCCTCGGCATTATTATCGGCTCGTTAACGGCTTTCCTTATCGGGCAGTTTCTTGATGTGTACGTCTTCCAGCGCCTGCGCAGGTTAACCGGTCCTAAGTTGCTGTGGTTGCGGGCAACAGGCTCCACACTCTTCTCGCAACTGATTGACAGCTTTGTGGTGCTCACCATTGCCTTTTATGTTTTCGGAAAGTGGACAATCCTGCAGGTTATATCCGTAGGGATAGTAAATTATTTGTTCAAGTTTGTGGCTGCCATAGCCATGACGCCCCTCGTTTACCTCGGCCATTTTCTTATTGACCGTTACCTCGGTAAAGAAGAAGCAGAAAAAATTTCAGAGGAGGCAGCCAGCAAAAGCAAAGGTTTCTTTTAAGTTGATAAAATCGGTTGCCTACTTTTTTTGTCGCATCAGGTTATCGCAAACAATGGCAGCGGCCACAGCCGCATTCAGCGACTCGGCTTTGCCGTAGCGGGGAATGGTAAACCGCCTGGTAACCAGCGCCTCCACTTCCTTTGATATTCCTGTTGCCTCGTTGCCGATAACCACCAGGCCACCGGTCACTCCGTCAGCATTGTGGATCGAATCGCCTGAAAGAAAAGTGCCGATAACCGGCAGGGTTACATTTCGCAGAAACTCCACCAGATCGGTATAATACAGGTTAACCCGCGTAAATGAGCCCATGCTGGCCGCGATAACCTTGCTGTTATACACATCGGTAGTTTCTGATGAAGCGATGACCTCTGTCATCCCATACCAGTCGGCTATGCGAAGGATGGTTCCAAGATTGCCGGGGTCGCGCACATCATCCAAAACCAGGTAAAAATTACCGGGCACTAATGCAGGGGCGTTGGTTGCGCCCATTTTCACTACGGCAACAGCCGCATCGTTGCTCGCGTAAACGCCCAACCCCTGCAATTCCCTGTCGGACACAACCAAGAGTTCTCCCTTAAACCTGTCAATGGCCTTACGGTTTCTT
>CAYNIH010000117.1:0-4466 GCA_964397115.1 uncultured Roseivirgaceae bacterium
TTTCCCACCCTGGTTCGTATCGCTGAAGATATGAAGAAGAAGATTAACGAATCGGGCATCCAGGGTATTGAAAAACTGAAAACCGATTTAGAAACCGGAAAGCCGGAGTTGGTAATTGATATTGACCGTGAAAAAGCAAGGCGGTTCGGCCTTTCATCCTACTCGGTAGCCAACGAAATCAGAACCTCGCTGTACGGGAAGGAAGTCTCCAAGTTCAAGCAGGGCGAAGAGGATTATGAAATTCAGCTACGGCTTGACGACAAGTACCGGTACGACCTGGATGCGCTGGTTAATAAAAGCATTACCTTCCGCGATCAGAGCAACGGAAAAATCTCCCAGGTGCCGATTTCCTCCATTGCAAAGGCGGAGTTGAGTTCATCCTACGGGTCGGTAAGGCGTAAAGACCTGAAGCGGGTGATCACCCTAAGCTCGAACGTGCTGGGAGGATACAACCCTACCCAGATTAATAACCAGATTAAGGAATTGCTGGCCGATTACCAAATGCCCCCTGGTTATTCGTTTAAGTTTGGCGGTGAACAGGAAAAGCAGATGGAAGAAATGAGTTTTCTTGCTGGAGCCCTGGCGTTGGCAGTGTTTTTGATTTTTCTGATTATCGTTGCCCAATTCAACAAGATCACCGCCCCGCTTATCATCATGACATCGGTACTCTTCAGCACTATTGGTGTGTTTTTAGGCTTGCTCATTTTTCAAATGGATTTCGTGGTTATTATGACGATGGTTGGCCTGATTTCGCTGGCGGGTGTTGTGGTGAATAACGCTATCGTATAGATTGATTTCATTGAGTTGAAAAAGAAACGCTTGAAGGAAGAACTGAACGTAGATAAATTGCCAATGCCATTGATTATTGAAGCGATTGCCGAGGCAGGAAAAACCCGCTTACGTCCTGTGTTGCTAACGGCAATTACTACAATTTTGGGTTTGGTGCCGCTGGCTATAGGAATCAATATTGATTTCATAAAGTTTGTCAAAACCTATGATGCAGATTTCTACATCGGTGGCGACAGCGTGATCTTCTGGAGTCCGCTGTCGTGGACAATCATTCACGGGCTTGCGTTTGCTACGTTTTTAACGCTTGTCATTGTACCGGTTATGTACCTGCTGGTGGAGAAGTTGAACCGCAGGCTCGGTATCGGATAAACGGAAAGGCTATGTAATTGTGAAGTAAGAAAACAATGACCCTCTTTATCATCCTTGCTGTTTTGCTGCTGATAGACGTGTATGTTTTTCAGGCAGTCCCCACCATCAGTAAAGGGTGGACAACCGGGTGGAAGGCGCTTGCCTGGTATGGTTACTGGATTTTTACCGGATTAACGCTCGCTGCAGTATTGTGGTATGCCAATGGCAATCCGTATACCGACAAACCTCTACTGCGAAACCTGGTATTAACCGGCATAATCATCGTTTACTTTTCCAAGCTTATTGCCCTGCTGATTGTATTGGCTGATGATGTACAGCGCGGCATCCGCTGGTTAACCAACGCGTTCAAACCTAAAGAGCCCTCCGGAATAGGCCGGGTTATACCGCGCTCTGAATTTCTTGCTAAGACGGCCATCATCACCGCCACCTTGCCTTTTGCAGCCATGACGTACGGCATCCTGTCCGGTGCACATGATTACCGCATCCGCAGAAAGACTCTTTACCTGCCCCATCTTCCCAAATCCTTTGACGGTATTCGCATCGGTCAGCTTTCGGATATCCATTCAGGAAGTTTTTTCCATAAAACTGCTGTGCAGGGTGGGATTGAATTATTTATGAACGAGAAACCTGACCTGATTTTTTTTACGGGTGATTTGGTGAATATCGAAACGAGCGAAGTAAACGGGTATATTGATCTGTTTGCCAAACTCAGAGCCCCTTTGGGCGTATATTCAGTTACCGGAAATCATGATTATGGCGATTACCGGTCGTGGCCCAGCCGCGCAGCTAAACAAAAGAACTTTCAGGATCTGATTGAAGCGCACCGGTTGATGGGCTTTGATTTACTGATGAATGAACACCGGTTTATTGAACTGGGAGGTGATAAACTGGTCATTATTGGAATTGAAAACTGGGGAGCCGGAAGGTTTCCCAAATACGGTAAGCTGGATGAGGCCTATCTTGGCACCCAAGAAGCTCCGGTAAAACTCCTGCTCTCGCACGACCCCAGCCATTGGGACGCCCAGGTCCGGCCCGCTTATCCTGATGTTGATATTACCTTTGCCGGCCACACACATGGGTTTCAGTTTGGGGTTGAAATCGGTGATTTTAAGTGGAGCCCATCGCAATATGTATACAAACAATGGGCGGGTTTGTACCAGCAGGGCAACCAGTATTTATATGTAAACCGTGGCTTTGGTTACATTGGTTACCCTGGCCGCATTGGCATTCCGCCTGAGTTAACAATTATCGAGTTGAAGCGACAACAGGGATAAACGCAGAAATGAAGCCAAGCGCCTCTATTGTCTTGGGATCTCCTTTCTTGTGTCCTACATCCTGTTTCTTTCATCCTGCTGCTTCCGCTTCTTTCCTGCGTTTGGCATCGATAGAATACTTGCCGGCACCAAAAATGGTAAAGATGATTAACCCGGCTAGAACAATCAGCGAGATTTCAAGTTCCATGTGGTTGCCCACGCTTAAAAATCCTTTTGGAGCGTTAACAAACACCACGGCACCGATAAGTACAGGCAGGTTAATGATGCTGACAATGCGGGTAAACAGGCCGAAGGCAATCAGCGGCCCACCAAGGATGTGAGCAAATACCACGTAATGAGACAGGGTGGCTCCGGCAAAGTACACATTGAATCCGGAGGCGGTCATCTCCAACTCATCCATGTTGGTAATAAAATCCAGGCCTTTGTAGGTGATAAACAGGCCCAGGATGATGCGAAAAAAATCCAGAAAACCGGGGCGGTGCGCGTTACCCCATTTTTCAACATCGGTAACAACACTCATGGCAATATTTGGTTGGTTTATACAAAGTTTAAGAAATCTTTTTAAGAAGTACAATAACAGGGGAGGCCTTTTGCCTGCCGGATTAAACAAAAAGGCCCCGACCAACCGGCCGGGGCCTTTACAAGGCTTTATCCAAGAATCTTAATAATCGTCTCTATTATAATTTTTCTTGAATCCACCGCCACTGCGGTTTCCGCGGGGGGCATCGGTGCGGGGCCTGGCCTCGTTCACCACCAGGTTTTTGCCCATAAAATCGGCACCGTTTAACTGGCTGATGGCGCTTTGTGCTGACGAATCATCGGCCATTTCAACAAAGCCGAATCCGCGGCTGCGCTGGGTAAATTTGTCGAGGATGATTTTAGCCGAGCTAACTTCACCAAACTGTTCGAAGAGTCCCTTCAATTCTGCTTCCGTTGCTTTAAAAGGGATGTTGGCAACATAAATGTTCATTTGTTAACTGATAAAGTGAATAATTAAACTGCTGATTGATAAATCTTTCCAAAAACTCAGTTCGGTTCGAAGTTGGGCTCCTGAGAAAGCTAATCAAATCAATGTAAAAATAAGGATAATACGTTACGGTTCAACCCACACCCCTAAGTTTGGAGGGATTGTTAACCAGCAGAGGGGCCATTGGTGCCTCAAAACTGCCGTTTTACGAGGTGTGGTCGGCCACAATAACCCATTTGCCTCTGATTTTCTTCCATAATAAGGTAAAATGTCCTCCGGGAGCGTCATTGGCCCGCTTCAGTTCCCACTTGCCAATCATGTAGGCCGAAGTTGGCGAGAGCAGTTCAAGCATGAGGATTGAAAAAGTAAGGCGGCCCATGGCCTCCGGAGTTGGGTAGGATTTTTTGTAATTCTCCAGCGTGGTACGCCAGCCATAGTTTATGCCGTTGCGCCCGATGAATTTCAGGCTGTCGGATTTCCAGTACCCTTCCATAAAGGCCTCGAGGTCACCCTTGTTCCAGTTGCTCTGCTGGTTAGCCATAACGGTGCGTATAGCTTGCTTGTCTGCTTTGTTTTTCTGTGCTATACCGGTCTGGCAGGCGAGTATGAAAACGGCTACCGCAACTATCGGGAAATATTTTTTATTCATTGGTAAGTTGTTGAGTGGGTGAATATAGTTAAACAAAATGAGGAGACAGTAAACCGGTTAACACGGGTCAACATTAATTACGGTATTAACCCTACGGAAATTCTTTTCTGCCGCAAGCAACCCGATGGTTTGTGAAATAACCTGCTTGATTTCATGAAGGTGCCCGCTGTCGCGCGGAATTTTTATCAGGATGGCCATTTGGTACTGATTTCTGATTTTTGAAATCATTGGTTCACCCGGTCCCAGTATGGTTAGCCCGTGAAGGGAGTTGCGCAAGTGGCCGGCCAGCACAGCCGAGGCTTCGTTCACGGTCTTTTTATCGGGATGCTTCAGGGTTAATTCAATGAGCCGGGAGAAAGGAGGGTAGTGATGATGTTTTCTGTCCTCGAGTTCACGCGCATAAAATTCGTCCACGCGG